>NZ_DAIOEU010000048.1:0-37675 GCF_036746095.1 Dyella sp. | reverse complement strand
ACCCGGATGTGTTCAACGTGCTGCTGCAGGTGCTGGACGATGGCCGCCTGACCGACGGCCAGGGCCGCACCGTGGATTTCCGCAACACGGTGATCGTGATGACTTCCAACCTCGGCTCGCAGTCGATCCAGGAAAATGCGGGCGATACAGAAGCCGATTATCTGCAGATGAAAGCCGCCGTGCTTGGCGTGGTGCAGGCGCACTTCCGTCCGGAATTCATCAATCGCCTGGACGAGTTGGTGGTGTTCCGTCCGCTGGAGAAAAAGCAGATCCGCAAGATCGCCCTCATCCAGCTCACCTACCTGGAAAAGCGTCTGGCCGAACGCCAGCTCAAGCTGGAAATCGACGACAAGGCGCTGGACCTGCTCGGCAACGTCGGTTTCGATCCGGTGTACGGCGCGCGGCCGCTCAAGCGTGCGATCCAGCAACAGCTGGAAAATCCGCTGGCCAAGGAAATACTTGAAGGACGTTTCGTAGCCGGCGATACGATTGCAGTAGGTGCGCAAGGCGGACATCTGGTCTTCCACAAACACGCGTAACGCTTTCCCTGCCGCGGAAGGCATAAAAAAATCCCGGCTGTTGGGCCGGGATTTTCCATGCATGCAGCGCATGTAGTGCTTGGCAGTGGGCTTGTTGGGTCACCAGTGATAGATCACTTTGGTGTAATAGTAGCGCCCATTGAAGCCGGCGGGTGAAAAATTTGAATACGGGATCGTGCCGTTCACGTTGTTCGCCGCGATGGTCTTGTCCGGATAGCTGTTGGTGGCGTTGTTGACGCCCAGCGTAAACGTCCAATCATCGAGGTTGTAGCTGCCGGCCAGATCGAGCACCCATTGCGGGCTGTAGGTCTGGTTGAGCAGGTACGAACTGTTGCTGTACGAGGTGAAGTTGCCATAGCGGGTGAGGTTGCCGTTGAACGCCCAGTGGCCCAGCGTGTAGTTCTCGTTGAGGATCAACTTGCTGCGCGGCGTGGAGTCGGCCAGCAATCCCTTGATGTCGCGATTGGTCACGCGTTGCAGTTGCAGGCCCAGCGCATCCAGCTGTCCAGGGTTGGGTGCAACGTGGGTAACTCGCGTGCGGTTGTAGTTGTAGCTGAGCGTGCTGTCCAGCACACCGCCGCCCAGGTTGGCGCGGTAGCTGCCGACCAGGTCGCCGCCCTGCGTGCGTGTATTCACCGCGTTGGTGAAGTACTGCGCCGAGCTGTAGGCCACGTTGCTGATGCCATTGGCGGCCAGATAGTCCACCACGATCGGCCGGTTCAGGCCGCTCAGCGTGCTTGAAAGCACGATGCGGTTGTAGATGTTGATCTGGTACAGATCGAACGTCAGCGTCAGCGGATCGATCGGGTTGAACACCGCACCCACGGTGTAGTTATGCGAACGCTCCGGCCGCAACGCCTGCGCGCCAAGCAATTGCGCCACGGGGTTGCTCACCGGCAACAGGCCGGTCTGATAGATGCCCGGCGCAATGCCGGGGCCGGCGCTGCTCGGCGTGAGATAGGCCGAACCGATCTGCGAATAGTCTTCCTGGGCCAGCGAGGGCGCGCGGAAGCCGCTCGACACACTGGCGCGCAATGCAAAGCGATCGGTGAAGTCGTAACGGCTGGCCAGCGCGCCGGACACGGTGTTGCCGAAGTCGTTGTAATCCTCGTGCCGCACCGCGAACGAAGTGCCGAGCTTGTCGGTAAGGTTGGTTTCCAGGCTGACGTATTGCGCGACGTCGCTGCGGCTCCACGAACCCACGTTCACCGGGCTGTAGCCACCGAAGCCTTGTGCCCCGCCCGTCACCCCCGAGGTGCCTACGTAATAGGAAGCTGGGTCGCCCGCTTTAATTTCGTAGGTATTGCGCTGGTATTCGCCACCGAACGCCACCGTGACCGGATTGGGCAGCCAGCCGAGGTTGAAGTCCTTGGCGATGTCCACGTCCACCAATTGCTGCGCGGTGGAGACGATGCCGTCGAAGAAGGTGGTCGGCGTGTAGCCGACGTCGTGCAGGAAGGCGTAATTGGCAGTGTGGATGGTATCGAGCGATACGCGGTTGCCGCCGTAGTTGGCGCTTACATCCCAGCGCCAGCCACCGCTGGTGGTGCCGCGCAGGCCGGCGACGAATTGCTGATCGGTGCTGCGCGATTCCAGCAGCGGCTGGTAGCCGTCCGGATAGAGCGCATTGAGTTGCGCCTTGATCGAAGCAGGGTAGCCGAACGCATTGCGGTACAGCTCATCCGAAATGCCGTTGCGGAAGTGGTAGCTGCCGAAGGCGTAGAACTGGATGTTGTGGGTGATGTCGTATTGCGAGTTGAAGAACAGGTTGTGCTCGCTGACGGTGGGATCACCGAACACCTGCTTCTCGCCCAGCTGCGGATAGCGGATGTCGGCACCGCCATGATTGGTCGGGTCCTGGTGTCCGTCATCCAGGGTAAAGCGCAGCCAGCCCTTGTCGCCGTTCAACGGGATACCGAAATTGACCGAACCTTGCCACTGCTTGCCGCCACCGCGCTGGTAACGGCCACCGTCCAGTTCGACCGAGCCGCCTTGCGCGCCATGCTTCAGGATGATGTTGATCACGCCCGCGATGGCATCGGAGCCGTACTGCGCGGACGCGCCATCGCGCAGCACTTCGATATGGTCGATCGCCGACAACGGAATGGTGTTGAGATCCACCGGCGCCGAACCGCGGCCGATGGTGCCGTCCACGTTCACCATCGAACCGCTGTGCCAGCGCTTGCCGTCGACCAGCACCAGCACTTCGTCCGGCGCGAGGCCGCGCAAAGTGGCGGGGCGCTGCGAATCGGTCGCATCGGTGGCGGCAGGGCGGGGGAAGTTCAGCGATGGGATCAGCCGCGCCAGCGCCGTGGAAAGCTCGGTGGTGCCGGTGCCTTGCAAGGCCGAAGCCGGCACTACGTCGATCGGCGACAGCGAACTGCTGTCGGTGCGGTTCTGCGCGCGCGTGCCGGTGACGATCACGGCTTGCAGGTTTTTCGGGTTGCCGGCGGAAGATGCGCTGGCTTGCGTGGTGTCCTGCGCCGCCGCCGCGGAGGCCAACGCAAACAGGATGGAAGCAGCAAGCAGCAGGGTCGCGTTCTTGGCAGAGCCATTCTGCTGAGACCTGGCCTGATATGGCCGGTTGTTGTCATTAGTCATTGCGGATGATTCCCCTAAGCATGGTCGTTGCTGCGAAGCAGCAAATTGCAGGTTAATGACAAGGTTGCCGAGCAGCAACCGATCATTGGGCGTCTAAAAGTCCAAATGGAAATATCCATCCCGGACGTGCATTTATCCGTATCTCGACGGCCGTTCTCCCAGGCCAAGCATCGTTACGGCATCGTGTAGACGGCGTATAGCGAGCCTTCAACGCGTGAGCCGCATCTCAGCCATGCGCCCCCCAGCCTCCCTATGCACGCCGGGTGCCCCGCTCTAAGATGCTGCGGCCTGAGGTGACTGCCGGGCCTTGCCGGCAGTTGAAACGGGAATCCGGTGCGCTGCCTGCGCGGCCATGCCGGAGCTGCCCCCGCAACGGTAGGCGAGCAACGCGATTCGCATATAGCCACTGTGCTTGCACGGGAAGGCGCGGATCGGAAGGGTGTCCCTTCGCTCGCAAGCCCGGAGACCGGCCACAGGTTGAAACCGTACAGGCGGAGGGCCATGTCGGGCCGCTGCGTCAGTACCGGTACCGTCGTCTTCCTCCTTATTAATGATGCTTGGCCGTGCGCCAGGAGTGGAGGAAGTCATGAGCGATCAATCACCACGCGACACGATGACGCCGGAAGAGCGCTATCGCGAACGCATGCAGCGCAAGAAAGAACTGGTCGATCGCAAGATCGCGCGCGCCACCATCGATCGCGGCGTGCTGGTGGTGAACACCGGCAACGGCAAGGGCAAGAGTTCGTCCGGTTTCGGCATGCTGGCGCGCTCGCTGGGGCATGGCTTCAAGTGCGGCGTGGTGCAGTTCATCAAGGGCACCTTTTCAACCGGCGAGGAAGCATTCTTTCGCCACTTCGCCGGCGACCAGCTCGACTACCACGTGATGGGCGAAGGCTTTACCTGGGAAACACAGGACAAGGCGCGCGACATCGCCGCAGCACAAGCGGCGTGGAAGATCGCCGCGGACATGCTGGCCGACCCCGCGTACGACTTCGTGCTGCTGGATGAACTCAACATCGCCTTGGTGAAACAATACGTGCAGCTCGAGCAGGTACTTGAAGCAGTAACCGCACGCCCGCCGCGGCAACATGTGGTTATCACCGGGCGCGGCGCGCCAGACGGCTTGATCGCGGTAGCCGATACAGTGACCGAGATGCGCGTGGTCAAACACGCCTTCGACGCAGGCATCAAGGCGCAGCAAGGCATCGAACTGTGAGCGTGCGCCATTGCCCGGCCTTGCTGGTTTCCGCACCTGCCTCGGGGCAGGGCAAAACCTCGGTCACTTCCGCGCTCGCGCGCTGGCATGCGCAACAAGGCCGGCGTGTGCGCGTGTTCAAGACCGGGCCGGATTTTCTCGATCCGATGGTGCTGGCGCGGGCTGCGGGCACGCCGGCCTATCAACTCGATCTATGGATGTGCGGCGAAGCGGACGTGCGCAGGCGCCTGTTCGATGCTGCGGCCGATGCCGACCTGATCCTGGTGGAAGGCGTGATGGGCCTGTTCGATGGCGCCCCTAGCAGTGCCGATCTTGCCCAGCAATTGGGCTTGCCGGTGCTGGCGGTGATCGACGGCTCGGCGATGGCGCAAACCTTCGGCGCGCTCGCTTGCGGCCTGGCGACGTATCGCGAAGGGCTGTCCATGTATGGTGTTGCGGCCAATCGCATCGGCAGCGCCTATCATGCGCAATTGTTGCGAGACAGCCTGCCATCCTCGTTGCATTGGTTGGGTGCGTTGCCGCGCGAGGAGCAACTCGCACTGCCCGAGCGTCATCTTGGCTTGATTGCTGCCACTGAACTGGCGGATATCGATGCGCGACTGGATGCCCTGGCTGCTGCATGGGCCCAGCATGCGGCAACTGCCTTGCCGCCGCCCGTGACCTTCGAAGCAGCCGGCGCGGAAAGCATTCCGCCGCTGCTGCAAGGCACGCGCATTGCGGTGGCACGCGATGATGCGTTTTGCTTTATCTATCCGGCCAACCTGGACCTGCTGCGTGGCGCCGGGGCGGAACTGCGTTTCTTCTCGCCGGTGGCCGGCGATGCCTTGCCGGATTGCGATGCCGTGTGGCTGCCGGGCGGCTATCCGGAACTGCACCTGCAAGCCTTGTCGCAGCGGCACGATCTGCATGCCGCCTTGCGTGCGCATCGCGATGCCGGCAAGCCAATGCTGGCCGAATGCGGCGGTTTGTTGTTTGCGCTCGATGCGTTGGCGGACAAGCAAGGCCATTCGGCTGGCATGGCCGGCCTGATGCGTGGACATGCGACGATGCAACCACGGCTGGCCGCGTTGGGGCTGCAAGGCACAGCCCTGCCCGAAGGCGAATTGCGCGGGCATACCTTCCACTATGCGCAGGCGTCAGTCGACGTGCAGCCGCTCGCGCATGCTTTCAATCCGAATCAAGGGCCGTGCAAGGAGGCGGTTTATCGCGATCGGCGGTTGACCGCCAGCTTCGTGCACTTCTACTTTCCTTCGAACGCGCCGGCGGCGTTGCGGTTGTTCTTGCCATGAACACACCGGGCGATGCACGTCCCGTACGCTGCGGCAGGAGCGGATCGTCATGCCGGCGAAGGCCCGAATCCATCCCCGCTACGAGCATGGATTCCGGCCTTCGCCGGAATGACAAAAAGCATGGTGCGAAGTCATGAGTACGGCCTTGGCCATGCTCGCCGCCATCTTGCTGGATCGCCTGCTGGGCGAGCCGCGCCGCGCGCATCCGCTGGTGATCTTCGGTCGCATGGCGGCCTGGATCGAACGGCGCCTACATGCAGACCGGCGTGCGAACGGCTTGCTCGCCTGGTCGTTGGCAGTGCTGCCCTGCGTCGTGTTATTGGCACTCATCCAGCGTTGTGTGCCAGCGTGGCTTGCCTGGTGCATAGCCGTGATCGTGTTGTACGCCGCGCTGGGCCTGCGCAGCCTTGGCGAGCATGCGCAACCGGTAGCGCATGCGTTGGCAGCGGGCAAATTGGACGAAGCACGCAACGCGGTCGGGCGCATGGTCAGCCGCAATACAGCGCCATTGAATGCTGGACAGGTTGCTGCAGCGGCTACCGAATCCGTATTGGAAAACGGCAACGATGCCGTATTCGGCGCTCTGTTCTGGTTCGCCGTCCTGGGTGCGCCTGGCGCGCTGCTTTATCGCCTGGTCAACACGCTGGATGCCATGTGGGGCTATCGCACGCCGCGCTATGTGCGTTTCGGCTGGGCGGCGGCGCGTATCGACGATGTGCTCAATTTCATGCCGGCGCGGCTGACGGCTTGCACCTATGCCTTGTGCGGACACTTCGAGGTGGCGCTGCGTTGTTGGCGTACACAGGCTCCGCAATGGGATAGCCCCAATGCCGGTCCCGTCATGGCGGCAGGTGCGGGTGCATTGGGGGTGAAGCTTGGCGGTGCAGCACCGTATGACGGTGTGTGGGAGGCGCGTCCCGAACTCGGCGAAGGCGCCGTGCCCGATGCCGATGCCATCCATCGCGCATTGCAGTTGCTGCAGCGTGGCGTGGTGCTGTGGCTTGCTGTCGCGCTGTTGCTGGGAATAACGATGCAAGGAGTCTTGCATGCTTGAGCATGGTGGCCGCTTGCGGCGTGCGGCGCGGGAATATGGCATTCCACTGGAAAACTGGCTGGATCTGTCGACCGGCATCAGTCCATTTGGGTGGCCGGTGCCGGATATTCCGTCTTCTGCATGGCGGCGCTTGCCCGAGGACGATGATGGTTTGGTGGAAGCGGCGTGCGCGTATTACGCAGCGCCGCAGCTGTTGCCGGTGGCCGGTTCGCAGGCCGCCATTCAAGCATTGCCGTTGCTGCGGCCGGCATCGCGAGTCGGCATCATGGCGCCGGGTTACGCCGAGCATGCGCATGCATGGCGGCGGGCTGGCCATCAGGTGACGATGGAATCCGCAGATGCGTTGCTGGCAAACCTCGGCGCCTGGGACGCATTGGTGCTGATCCATCCCAACAACCCGGGCGGCGAGCGCTTCGATCCTGCACGGCTGTTGCAGGTTCACGCCGAACTGGCCGCGCGCGATGGCTGGCTCGTTGTCGACGAAGCTTTCATGGATGTCACGCCACAGGAAAGCCTGTGCCGCTATACGGCTCGCGAAGGGCTGGTGGTGCTGCGTTCGGTTGGCAAGTTTTTCGGTATGGCTGGCGCGCGCGCCGGTTTCGCATGTGCAGCGCCGGCCTTGCTTGCGGCCTTGCAGGAACAATTGGGGCCATGGACCTTGAGCGGGCCCGCGCGCCACGTATTGCGGCGTGCGTTGGCGGATCGCGCATGGCATGTGCAGGCACGTGTACGCCTGCTGGAAACGAGTGAACGTCTGCGCGCATTGCTCGCGCAACATGGCTGGACGCCTGCCGCTGGCTGCGGCCTGTTCCAATGGTGCCGTGGCGATGACGCGCCGCGGATTCATCGTGCGCTCGCAGCGCGCGGCATTTTCACCCGCCTGTTCGACGCGCCACCTAGCCTGCGCTTCGGATTGCCACCGGACGAGACCGCCTTCGCGCGTCTCGATCAGGCACTGGCGGAGCTGCTGCCATGACCGCGCGCGTGCTGATGGTCCAAGGCTGTACGTCCGATGCCGGCAAGAGCACGCTGGTGACGGCGCTGTGCCGATGGGCGACTCGGCGCGGTTTGCGGGTTGCGCCATTCAAGCCGCAGAACATGGCCTTGAATTCAGCGGTAACCGTGGACGGCGGCGAGATCGGGCGCGCGCAAGCGGTGCAGGCGCAGGCGTGCGGGCTGGAGCCGAGCATCGATTTCAATCCCATCCTGCTGAAGCCGAACAGCGACGTGGGTGCGCAAGTGATCGTGCACGGTCATCCGGTGGGCAACATGGATGCGCGCGATTATCACGATTACAAACGCCGTGCGTCCGACGCCGTCATGGCCTCGCATGCGCGCCTGGTCGATGCCTACGATGCCGTGATCGTCGAAGGCGCGGGCAGCCCCGCCGAAATCAATCTGCGCGATCGCGATATCGCCAACATGGGTTACGCAGAGGCCGTGGATTGCCCGGTGATCCTGGTCGCCGATATCGACCGCGGCGGGGTATTCGCCCATCTCGTCGGCACGCTGGCCTTGCTATCACCAAGCGAACGCGCACGCGTGGTCGGCTTCGTGATCAATCGTTTTCGCGGCGACCTGGCGTTGTTGCAACCGGGACTGGATTGGCTGGAACGCGAAACCGGCAAGCCGGTGCTGGGCGTGCTGCCGTATCTGCATGGCCTGCATTTGGAAGCGGAAGATGCATTGCCGCGCGAGCGCATGACTAAATCGGTGGCAGCATTGCGCGTGGCCGTGCCGGCGTTGCCGCGCATCAGCAATCACACGGACTTCGATGCATTGCGTGCGCATCCCGATGTCGATCTGCATTTCGTCGGACCGGGCAAAGCGATCCCGGCGTGCGATCTGATCATTCTGCCGGGCTCCAAATCCACGCGCGCCGATCTGGCCTGGCTGCGTGCGCAGGCCTGGGATGTGGCGCTGGCGCGGCATTTGCGTTATGGCGGCAAGGTGCTTGGTATTTGCGGTGGTTTGCAGATGCTGGGGCGCGCCGTGCACGACCCGCTGGGTATCGAAGGCGAGGCCGGCTCCAGCGCAGGGCTGGGCTGGCTGGAGCTGGAAACCACGCTGGAACCGCACAAGCAGCTGCATCGCGTGCATGGCAGGCTGGCCTTCGCCGAGGCCAGCGTGCAGGGCTATGAAATCCACTGCGGCATCAGCCGGGGCGCGGCCCTGGCAAACCCGTTCGCGCGCCTGGATGATGGCCGCTGCGATGGCGCGCTATCGACGGATGGCCAGGTGATGGGCAGCTACCTGCATGGTTTGTTCGATGATCCACAGACATTATCCGCCGTGCTGCAGTGGGCGGGGCTGCACGATGCTTCCGCGGTAGATGTGCGTGCGTTGCGCGAAGCGAGTATCGAGCGCTTGGCCGATGCGGTTGAAGCGCATTTGAATGGTGAGTATTTGCAGCAATGGTTGGAGAGATGATGCCCGCCTCATTCCCGTCGCCCCGGCGAAGGCCGGGGCCTAGTGCCTTGGCTTGCCCAGACGCCCCCTCTTCGTCATTCCAGCGAAAGCTAGAATCCAGTGCCTTGCCGCCTCAAAGTCGCAGGATTCCAGCTTTCGCTGGAATGACGGGCAAGAGTTTCCGGCAAGATATCCCCTATAGGTATCCCCTATGCGTAGCCTGATCCTAGGGGGCGCCCGTTCCGGCAAAAGCGCGTTGGCGGAACGGTTGGCAATCGATAGCAAGCGCGAAGTGGTCTACATTGCCACCGCGCAAGCGGGTGACGCAGAAATGGCATCGCGTATCGCGCATCATCGCGCACGCCGGCCACAACAATGGTTGTGCGTGGAGGAACCGATCCAGCTTGCCGACGCGCTGCGGGAACATGCGCGCGGGCATCGTTGCATCCTGGTCGATTGCCTCACGCTATGGCTCAGCAACTTGCTTGGCGATGCCGATGAACATGCTTTCGAGCGGGAGCGCATCCGTCTTCTGGATGCGTTACCTGAATTGCCGGGCGACTTGCTGATGGTCAGCAACGAAGTCGGCCTGGGCATTGTGCCGTTGGGTGAATTGACGCGCCGTTTCGTCGACGAAGCCGGGCGCCTGCATCAAGCCATTGCCACGGTCAGCGAACGCGTCGTGTTCGTTGCCGCTGGTTTACCTCTCGCCCTCAAAGGAACTTTGCCATGAGTCTTGAATGGCTTTCTTCACCTTGCATCCAGCCCGATGCCGCATCCGCTGAAGCGGCGCGCGCGCATCAGCTGCAACTGACCAAGCCGCCGGGCTCGCTCGGCATACTGGAAGCCGCAGCGATCCAGCTGGCTTCACTGCAGCGCTCGCTGCAGCCGGCGGTGGATCGCGTGTGGATCAGCGTGTTTGCGGCCGATCATGGCGTGGCGGCGGAAGGCGTTTCGGCCTTCCCGCAAGTCGTGACCGGCGAGATGGTGCGCAACTTCGCCACGGGTGGCGCGGCCATCAGCGTGCTGGCGCGCAACCTGGATGCGCAATTGGATGTGGTGAACCTGGGTACGGTGAACGATCCGGGCGACATTCCTGGCGTGCGTCGCGCAATCATCGCGCCGTCCACGGCGAATTTCTGCCTTGAGCCGGCGATGAGCGATGCGCAATTGGCCGCCGCGCTTGCCGCCGGTGCGGATAGCGTGCGCGAGGCGCAAAAGGCTGCAACCCAATTGTTTATTGGCGGGGAGATGGGCATCGCCAACACCACTTCCGCGGCGGCGCTGGCGAGTGCGTTGCTGGATGAACCGCCGTCCACTCTTGCGGGGGCTGGTACCGGTCTTAATGCCGCGGGTATCCAGCACAAGGTGACCGTGCTCGAACGTGCCTTGGCGCGGCATGCCGCCGCCAACACCGCGCTGGAGCAATTGCGTTGCCTGGGCGGTTTTGAAATCGCGGCGCTGGTGGGCGCCTATGTGGCCGCGGCGCAGGCAGGCATCCCGGTGTTGGTGGATGGCTTTATCAGTACGGCGGCGGCGTTGACGGCGGTGATGATTCAGCCGGGTGTGCATCCATGGCTGTTGTTCTCCCATCGTTCGAAAGAGCACGGTCATGCGAAGTTGCTATCGGCTTTGCAAGCCGAGCCGCTGATCGACCTGGGACTCCGCCTGGGCGAGGCGAGTGGCGCGGCGATCGCCGTGCCGCTGCTGCGCCTTGCCTGCGCCTTGCACAACGGCATGGCTACGTTCGAACAAGCCGGTGTGTCCAATGTCGATTGAGTTGCTGCGCCATGGCGATACCGCACAACGCAGTTATCGCGGCCAGCTGGATGACGCCTTGAGCGAGCTGGGCTGGTCGCAGTTGCGTGCAGCGGTGCAAGGACACGAGTGGGATGGCATCGTTTCCTCATCGTTGCAACGCTGCGCGGCGTTTGCGCGGGAGTTGTCGCAGGCGCGCGGCCTGCCGCTGCGCATCGATACGCGGCTTGTGGAATATCACTTCGGTGCATGGCAGGGCGTGCCGATCGAGCGCATTGCGGAAGAGCAGGGCGATGCATTGGCGCGCTTCTGGGCCGATCCGGTCAACCATCCGCCGCCGGGCGCGGAAACTTTTGCATCGTTTCGTGACCGCTTGTGCACCGCGCTTGATGACGTCGCTTCGGAATCCGGTGGGCGACGCATCCTGGTAGTCACGCACGGCGGGGCGATTCGCTTGCTGCGTTGCCGGGCCGAGCAGCGCGGTTATGGCGATATGGCCGGCATCGAGGTACCGCACGCGTCGCTGCATCTTTTGCCTTGGCCAGTCGCGGTATCGGCCTGATGCGCGCCTTGCTGCTGGCCATCGGTTTCCTGACGCGCTTGCCGGTGCCGGCGCATGCATACGGCGATCCGGGTGCGAAAGCGGCGTCGCTGGCCTGGTATCCGCTGGTCGGCGTGCTGATCGGTCTGCTGCTTGGCGTTCTGGCCTGGCTGTTGCGTGACACGCCGACGCTGCTGTCGTCCGCCTTGCTGGTGACGGCCTGGGTGGCATTGACCGGCGCCTTGCATCTGGATGGCCTGGCCGATAGTGCGGATGCCTGGATCGGTGGCATGGGCGATCGCGAAAAGACGCTCGCGATCATGAAAGATCCCCGTTGCGGTCCTGCCGGCGTGGTGGCCCTGGGGTTGGCGCTGCTGTTGAAGTACGCCGCGCTGGCAAGCCTGGGGTCGGCACCCTGGGCCGCCTTGTTGCTGGCGCCGGTGTTGGCGCGTGCTGGCCTGACTGCGTTGTTTCTCACCACACCTTATGTACGCAGCGGCGGGCTGGGCACGGCGCTGAGCGATGCGCCGCGCCGGGCCTGTGGCATGGCGCTGATGCTCACGGCGCTGGGTTGCGTACTGTTTGGCGGGCGCGGCTTGCTGGCGCTTTTGCTCGCCGCGGCAGTCTTCGGCCTGTGGCGGCAGGCTTGCCTCAACCGGCTCGGTGGCTGCACCGGCGATACGGCCGGCGCGCTGGCCGAAATGATGGAAGTAGCGGTGCTGGTCGGTTTGGCCGTACGCTGAGCGGTGCCAGTTCGGTTGAAATTGGCGCTTCCGTCCCGATAATCACCCGCGGCCATCGGCCCCGATGGTGCCAGGAGCCTGTCGGGCTTTGGTGGTCGGGCTGTAATTTTGTCTACGCGGTCCATATTTCCGTCGATTCGTCGACCCATAGAACCACTATGAGTCGGCGAATCGCCGAAAATCTGTCCTCGCGTAGCCGAATTTTCGCCTCGACCACCAAAGCCCGACAGGCTCCCTAGCGGAGCCTTTCCTATGCCTATCTACGAATTCCAATGCAACGCCTGCGGGCACCGTTTCGACCGCCTGCAAAAACTCTCCGATCCTGATCCGTCCACCTGCCCTAGCTGCGGTGCCGAACAGGTGCAGCGCCAGCTGAGCGCGCCGCAGTTCCGTCTCGCCGGCGGCGGCTGGTACGAGACAGACTTCAAGAAGGATGGCGACAAGAAACGCAATCTGGCCGGGGATGCTGCGGCCAGCACGAGCGCGTCCTCGGAAACGAGCGCCAGTCCGTCGCCAGCACCTGCACCGACTCCCGCTCCAGCACCAACTTCTACATCGACGACTTGACGTAACCCCCCACGGCCGTCATTCCCGCGAAAGCGGGAATCCATGTTGCTCTGATGCCACAGAAAAAATGGATTCCCGCGCTCGCGGGAATGACGGCCTTGAGGAGTCGGTTTGTCGCAAGAGCGCCCCTCACTCCAGCCCTCTTCCCGGAGGGGCGAGGGAGTAAAGACGGCGACAATGCTAAGATTCCGGGCCTTTTCCACGCCAGATTCGCCGCCCTCGCGGCCCGGAGCATCAAGCGCATGCGCACGCATTACTGCGGCCTCATCAACGAGTCGCTGGTCGGCCAGACCGTCATCCTGTGCGGCTGGGTCAATACCCTTCGCCTGCAGAGCCACGTGGCTTTCGTCGATCTGCGCGACCATGAGGGCATCGCCCAGGTCGTGATCGAGCGCGAAAATGCCGAGGCGTTCGCGGTGGCCGGCGAGCTGGGCTACGAATACTGCGTGAAGGTGACCGGCAGCATCCGCAAGCGCCTGTCCGCCAACGACAAGCTCAAGACCGGCACGGTCGAGCTGCTGGCGGAGAGGGTGGAAATTCTCAACGCCGCGAAGGATCTGCCGTTCGCGTTGCACGAGAACCCCAACGAGGACATGCGGATGACCTACCGCTACCTCGACCTGCGCCGTCCCGAAATGCAGCAGATGATGCGCACGCGCATCAAGCTGGTGCAGTCGCTGCGTCGCTACCTGGATGCGCGCGGTTTCCAGGATATGGAAACGCCGATCCTTACCAAGGCGACGCCGGAAGGCGCGCGCGATTACCTAGTGCCCAGCCGCGTGCATCCGGGCCAGTTCTACGCGCTGCCGCAGTCGCCGCAGCTGTTCAAGCAGATCCTGATGATGGCCGGCTTCGACCGCTACTATCAGATCGCCCGCTGCTTCCGCGACGAAGACCTGCGCGCCGACCGCCAGCCGGAATTCACCCAGCTCGACATGGAATTCGCCTTCGTCCAAGAGCAGGACGTGCAGGATTTCGTCGAGGCGATGATCCGCCACGTGTTCAAGGAAGTAGTGGGCGTGGAACTGGCTGCATCGTTCCCGCGCATGACCTGGGAAGAGGCGATGCGCCGCTACGGTTCCGACAAGCCCGACTTGCGCATTGCGCTGGAACTGGTCGACGTGGCCGACGTGCTCAAGCAGGTGGAATTCAAGGTATTTGCCGAACCCGCCAACGATCCGGCCGGCCGCGTAGCTGCGCTGCGTTTGCCGGGCGGCGCCACGCTCAGCCGCAAGGAAATCGACCAGCTCACCGAATACGTCGCCAAGTACGGCGCGAAGGGTCTGGCGTGGATCAAGGTGGAGGACCTCGCCAAGGGTCGCGAAGGCGTGAATTCGCCGGTGGCGAAGTTCCTCGACGATGCCGCGCTCGACGCCGTGCTCAAGGCCACCGGCGCGCAATCGGGCGACATGGTGTTCCTCGGCGCCGGCAAATGGAAAACCGTCACCGACTTCATGGGGGCGCTGCGCCTGAAGGCGGCCAAGGATCGCGGCCTGGTGGAAAAAAGCTGGAAACCGCTGTGGGTCACCGACTTCCCGATGTTCGAATACGACGACGAGGAAAAGCGCTTCGTCGCCCTGCATCATCCGTTCACGGCGCCGAAGGTCGACGACATTGCCGATCTGCGCTCGAATGCGGGTACCGCGGTGAGCCGCGGCTACGACATGGTGCTCAACGGCAACGAGATCGGCGGTGGTTCGATCCGTATCCATCGTCCGGACATGCAGAGCGCGGTATTCGAGTTGCTCGGCATCGGCGCGGAAGAAGCCGAGATGAAGTTCGGCTTCCTGCTCAAGGCGCTGAAGTTCGGCGCGCCGCCGCATGGTGGTATCGCCTTCGGTATCGACCGCGTGGCGGCGCTGATGGCGGGTACCGAATCGATTCGCGATGTAATTGCCTTCCCCAAGACCACCAGCGCGCAGGATCTGATGACCGACGCGCCGTCGATCGTCAGCGATGCGCAGCTCAAAGAGCTGCACGTTGCGGTAGCCGTCGCGGAAAACACCAACAGCTGATCAGGACATGCCATGCACCGGCATGGCATGCTGACGGTCGTTTCGTCGCTGTCCAATCTCATGACCGAACACGTCATCCTGCTGCACGGCCTGTGGATGCGCGGCTTCGCGCTGGGCATGCTGCATCGCCGCCTGATGGAGGAGGGGTTTCGCGTCCATCGCTTCGACTACATGAGTGTGGCGGCAACGCAGGAGCACATCCTGCGCCGCCTGCACGGGAACATGCTCGATTACGCCCCCGGCCCGGTGCACCTGGTCGGTCACAGTCTGGGTGGCCTGCTCGCGTTGCGGGCCTGCCTGGAAGAGAGTGATCTGCCGCCTGGACGCATCGTCTGTCTTGGCTCGCCACTGAAGGGCAGCGCCGCCGCGCGTGCCTTCGCCCGCCTGTGGCGCGGAGGCGAGGTGTTGCTCGGTCATAACCGCGCGCTGCTGGAACTGGGGCTGGAGGCCTGGAAAGGGCCGCGCGAGGTGGGCGTGATTGCCGGCTGCATGCCGATCGGCCTGGGTGCCATGCTCAGTCCGATCGCCGGCGAGCACGACGGCACGGTGGCGGTGGAAGAGACCCGGGTGCCGGGCCTGACCGGGCATTGTGTGGTGGAAACCAGCCATACGGGGCTGCTGTTCTCGGCGGAGGTGGCGCGGTTGACGGCTGATTTCTTGCGCGAAGGCCGCTTTGGCTCCCTCCCCCCTCCGGGGAGAGGGTTGGGGTGAGGGGCGCTCTTGCACGATACCTCGCAAGAGAGCCGGTGAAGAAAGCAAGCTTGACGCCAGATTGGCCCTCATCCGACCCTTCGGCCACCTTCTCCCCGAAGGGGAAAAGGAAGGCGATAAGGAGAGCGATGGCGCAATGCAGTAAAATCCCCCGCTTTCCACTTTCAGACCCAAGCCAGGTATCCCCATGGGTAGAGGCCCGTCCATCGAAGGTCGCAAGAATGCCGAAGACGCCAAGCGCGCCAAGGTGTTCACCAAGCTGATCCGCGAAATCACCGTTGCCACGCGCGCCGGCGTGCCCGACCCGGCGCTCAACCCGCGCCTGCGCACGGCCGTCGACAAGGCGCTGACCGCCAACATGTCCAAGGACACCATCGAGCGCGCGATCAAGCGCGGCTCCGGCGCCGACGGCGGCGCGAAGATGGAAGAACTGCGCTACGAAGGCTACGGGCCGGGCGGCATTGCGCTGATCATCGAATGCTTCACCGACAACACCGTCCGCACCGTCGCCGACGTGCGTCATGCGTTGACCAAGCATGGCGGCAACCTGGGTACCAGCGGTTCGGTGGCGTTCCAGTTCACGCGCTGCGGCGAGCTGGTGTTTCCCACCGGCGGCGATGAGGCGAAGGAAGAAAAGATCCTCGAAGCCGCACTCGATGCCGGTGCCGACGACGTGGTCAACGAACACGGTGAAAGCACCGTGATCTGCGCACCGGAAAACTTCGAAGCCGTGCAGCAGAAGCTGATCGAGGCCGGCCTCGATGCGCAGCACGCCGGTGTGGTGATGCGTCCGAACAACCGCACGGCGGTGTCCGGCGAAACGCTGGAAACCCTCACCGACCTGCTCGAAAAACTCGACGGCCTCGACGACGTGAGCGAGGTCTATCACAACGCGCTGCTGCCGGCCGAATAACGAGCCTTTGATGATCCGTATCATCGGCATCGATCCTGGCAGCCAACGCACGGGCATCGGCATCGTCGATGTCGATGCCGCCGGCAAGCTGTCGCATGTTTTCCATGTCGCGCTGGTGGTGGCGGGCGAAGAGGATTTTCCGCTCCGCCTGAAGCGCATCTTCGAAGGCGTGGATGGGATCATTTCGATGCATCGTCCGGTGGAGTGCGGCATCGAGCGCGTGTTCATGGCGCGCAATCCCGATTCCGCACTCAAGCTCGGACAAGCGCGTGGCGCGGCGATTTGCGCGGTGGTCAATCGTGGCATCGCAGTACACGAATACGCGGCGACCGAAGTCAAGAAAGCAGTCGTTGGCGGCGGCCGCAGCGACAAAAGCCAGGTACAACACATGATCGGTGTACTGCTCGGCCTCAAAGGGCCGATCCAGGCGGACGCAGCTGATGCGCTGGCCATCGCCGTCGCACACGCGCACACCCGTTCCAGTCTCGAACGCGTGGGTATTCCGCGCACCGCATGGAGACGTCGCCGATGATCGGTCGACTTAGAGGCACGCTTGTTTCGAAGCAGCCACCGTGGCTGCTGGTGGAAGTGGGCGGCGTGGGCTACGAGTTGGAAGCGCCCATGTCCACCATCTACGACCTGCCGCAAACCGGCAAGGAAGTGACGCTGCTCACCCACTACGCGGTGAAGGAAGACAGCGTGGCGCTGTACGGGTTTCTGCACGAATCCGAGCGCGCATTGTTTCGCAATCTGTTGAAAGTCAGCGGCATCGGCGCAAAAACCGCGCTGGCCGTGCTATCGGGTGTCTCGACGCAGGATTTCGCGCGGTTGGTACAGGCCGGCGACGTGGTCGCGCTCACCAAGATTCCCGGCATCGGCAAAAAGACGGCCGAACGCATCGTGGTCGAATTGCGCGATCGCGTGGACGGCCTCGGCGCCGGCGCGCCGGGTCTCGCCGTCGCGCCAGGCGCGCCGGCCGATCCGGCGGCCGAAGCCACCGTGGCGTTGCAGCAGCTCGGCTACAAGCCGGCGGAAGTGAGCCGGCTGGTGCAGAAGGTGGCCGAGCCGGGCGACAACGCAGAAACCATTATTCGCAAGGCGCTGCGCGCCGCACTCGGGAGTTGAACCGTGGGTAGTCATCAAGGAATGAGCGAGGCCGATACCAAGAAGCGGCTGGCCGCATTGGCGCTGGGCGCCGTCGGCGTGGTCTACGGCGATATCGGCACCAGTCCGCTCTACACCCTGCAGACCGCACTCAGCCACGACGGCATGAGACCCACGCCGGAAAGCATTTACGGTGTGCTGTCGCTGATCTTTTGGGCGCTCATCATCGTGGTGTCGCTCAAGTACGTGTTGTTCATCATGCGCGCCGACAACAAGGGCGAGGGCGGCATCATGGCGCTGATGGCGCTCACCCTGCGTGGCGTGGGCGGCCAGCCCAAATTGCGCTGGCTGCTGGCGATCATCGGCATCTTCGGCGCGTCGCTGTTCTATGGCGATGGCGTGATCACGCCGGCCATTTCGGTGCTGTCCGCGGTGGAAGGCGTGAAAGTGGCCGCACCCGGCCTTGCGCATTGGGTGGTGCCGATCACGGCGGTGATCCTGTTTTTCCTGTTTGCGCTGCAACGGCATGGCACGGAGCGCGTGGGCAAACTGTTCGGCCCGGTGATGGTCATCTGGTTCATCGTGATTGCCGTGCTTGGCGTTCGCATGATCCTGCAGGAGCCGCACGTGCTGTACGCGCTAAACCCGTATCACGGCGTGCGCTTCTTCATCACCCACGGTTTGCAGGCGTATATCGCGCTGGGCAGCGTGGTGCTGGCGGTGACCGGCACCGAGGCGCTGTATGCGGACATGGGGCATTTCGGCAAGCGGCCGATCCGCCTGGCCTGGTTCAACTTCGTGCTGCCCGCGCTGGTGCTCAACTACTTCGGGCAGGGCGCCCTGCTGTTGCATCATCCGGAGGCGATCGACAATCCGTTCTACAAAACGGTGCCGTCGATGCTGCTGTACCCGATGATCGCGCTGGCCACGGCGGCCACGGTGATTGCATCGCAGGCGGTGATTTCCGGTGCATTCTCGATGACGCGCGAGGCCATGTCGCTGGGCTATTCGATGCGCATGCCGGTGGTGCATACCTCGCGCGAGATGTCCGGCCAGATCTTCGTGCCATGGATCAACGCCTTCCTGCTGGTGATGGTGCTGCTGGCGGTGTTCGGTTTCCGCAGCTCGGAGAACCTGAGTGCGGCTTACGGCATCGCCGTCACCGGCACCATGGCCATTACCACCGTGCTGGCGCTGTTCGTGGCGCGGCACCAATGGGGTTGGCGCGCACCGATTTTGATCGTGGTGGGGGCGATTCTGCTGACCATCGACATCGCGTTCTTCTCCGCCAACCTGATCAAGGTGGAATACGGCGGCTGGTTCCCGCTGGTGCTGGGCCTGGCCGTATTCGTGGTGATGACCACCTGGCGCCGCGGGCGCGAACTGGTGGTGCGCGAAATCAAGCAAGGCGGCCTGGCGCTGTCGCCCTTCATCGACAACATCGCCGAGCATCCGCCGCTGCGCGTGCCGGGTACGGCGGTGTTCCTTACCGCCAACCAGAATGCCGTGCCGCATGCGTTGCTGCATAACCTCAAGCACAACAAGGTTCTGCACGAACGCAACGTGATGCTGACGGTGGAAGTGCTGGAAACGCCGATGGCCGATCCGGAGGAGCGCATCCACCTGTCGCCGTTGGGCAGCGACTTCTACAGCCTGGAAATCCGCTTCGGCTTTGCCGAGGATCCGAACATCCCGCTGGCTCTGTCCAAATGCGCCAAGAGCGGCTTGCCGTTCGACCTGATGGACACCACCTTCTTCCTGTCGCGCGAAAACATCGTCGCCGACAAGCGCCGCCCGGGCATGGCGCTGTGGCGCGATCGGCTGTTTGCCTTCATGTCGCGCAATGCGCTGCCGGCGACGGCGTTCTTCCAGATTCCGGGCAATCGCCTGATCGAGCTGGGGACGCAGCTGGAGATTTGATTCGGCGCAGGGCGTGCTGCTTTCGCAGGCTGGAATGAAATCCCGGCATTCCGCAAACTAAAGTGGGGATTTCATCCCAGCCTCCGCCCCCGCGAGCTCGCTCTCAGCCATAATCGCTCTATGTCCGATCACCGCATCATCACTGCCGCCGCCCAGCTCGACGACGAAGCGCTCGAGGCATCGATCCGTCCCAAGCGCCTCAATGAATACCTGGGGCAGCAGGCGGTGCGCGAGCAGTTGTCGATCTACATCGAGGCCGCGAAGAAGCGCGGCGGTGCGCTCGATCACGTGTTGATCTTCGGGCCGCCGGGCCTCGGCAAGACCACGCTGAGCCATGTGATCGCCAATGAGCTGGGCGTCAACATCCGCTCCACCTCCGGCCCCGTGCTGGAGCGTGCGGGCGACCTGGCCGCGCTGCTTACCAATCTCGAAAAGAACGACGTATTGTTCGTCGACGAGATCCATCGTCTCTCGCCCGTGGTGGAGGAAGTGCTCTATCCGGCGATGGAAGATTTCCAGATCGACATCATGATCGGCGAAGGTCCGGCCGCGCGTTCGATCAAGCTGGACTTGCCGCCGTTCACCTTGATCGGCGCCACCACACGCGCAGGTCTCTTAACGGCGCCGTTGCGCGATCGCTTCGGCATCGTGCAACGCCTGGAGTTCTATTCGCCCGATGAGCTCACCGCGATCGTGCGCCGCTCGGCGCGCATTCTCGGTATTGCCTGCGAAGTGGAAGGCGCACAGGAAATCGCGCGCCGTTCGCGCGGCACGCCGCGTATCGCCAATCGTCTGCTGCGCCGTGTGCGCGATTACGCCGAAGTGCGTGCAGACGGCCATATCACGCTGGCGGCAGCACAGGCGGCAATGACCATGCTCAAAGTCGATGCCGAAGGTTTCGACGAGCTGGATCGCCGCCTGATCACCATCATCATCGAGAACTTCGATGGCGGTCCGGTAGGCGTGGAATCGCTGGCCGCCGCGCTCAGCGAAGATCGCGGCACGCTGGAAGACGTGGTCGAGCCCTATTTGATCCAGCAAGGCTTCTTGATTCGCACGGCGCGCGGCCGCATGGCCAGCGCGAAAGCCTGGCGTCACCTCGGGCTCACGCCGCCACCGCGACAACCGCAAGCGGGTGATCTTTTCAATGGCGGTGGAGAGTGAGTTTATAGCATGGGTTAAATTAGGTGCTTTATACTGACGATAAGGCTACATAGCCAAAGCGCTATGCCAAGCATACCCATGATAAGTATAAATGGTTCTGGGCGATATTCTGGAGATTTAAAGCCGCTGTAAATTTGTTTGATAGTAAATGAAAGTCTCACGGGGGGCTTGTATTTCCTGAAGGCTTCGCACCATGCAAAGCACAGAAAACCGGCGGCAAATAAATAAGACGCGGCTGATTGTGCTTGTATAAACCAAAACGCTGCGAAAAATAACAAAATACTTGCTTTTATCAGCTGTGCGTTTAAAAGCTGTTTGCTTGCCATGTGTACTTCTCCAAAAAAGTAGCGAGCAAGACCTTGCTCGCCACTTTAAGTCTATTAATAGCAGCCGTTACTACTCCAGTAGTAATCCATGGCTTGAAACTCGCCGAAGTCTCCGGCTCGATTTCCGCTGGTGCTAACGGGATACCCAAACAGGGCATCAAAGGATGATTGATATTGCCCTTGCTTTGTCAAATCCAAGGATTGATTAGCTGCATCAACCATGCCTGCCACAGTGCCGCCAATGGCTTCGTTAAGAGAGGGATCGTATGTCTCAATCAGGTTGTTGATTTCAGTTCCGATAGCCCAGCCAACACTGGCAGCGACTGCTACATTCTTTCCAACATACATGGATGTTTCTGCAATGGCCGCTGTCGGCCCTACGCTTCCGACAGGGGCAGTGCGAAACTCCAGATAGATTTCCTGAATAGTCATGTCCAGTGTCGGGGTCGCCATCGGGGTTACGAGTTCTGACGTCGGCGACACCGTAGGTGCTACAGAATCAAGTGCCGCGATCTTTGTATCAAAGGCACTCCGAGTATTGGCGGTTGCATACGAGTTGACAGCTGCTTTCACCGGCTCGGTACCAAAAGCCTTGGCTACTCTTATGAGCGACTGATCACTTAGATTTTGTGCAAAAACTTTCAAAAGTGGTTGTGATTTTCCTTGAGTGTTCGCTGTATAGAATTTCGCCAGGTCCTGGAGCTCACGCTCTGAAAGGTTGTTCAAAATATGCTCGGTGCTCCCATATTGAAAGTTGCTTTCAATAATGCTTGCGAAATTTTCATGAATTTCATTGGGGGAAGAGCCTAGCCTGCTAACACGTACTTGAAATTCAGGTTGTCCTGAGTAGCTGAAATCTTTGATTGGTTGCGGAGCCTTTCCGACTGACCAGCCCCAATTAGGATCGGGCGCATTTGGGTCGTGAGGGCAGAGCGCCTGTTGCATTTCTGGCTTTACCGTGGCTTCCTCTGCAATCGCGTTGCCCCAGGGTGAAGCTGCTGTTGCGGCGATCAGTAATGCGGGCGCAATAAGGTGTTTCTTTTTCATTTTTACCCCTTTAAAGCATTTGTAGGTTGGAGTCATTGCTTTTGGCACGGCTCATTTAAAAGTAACCAACGAACGTGCAACTCCAATCTGCAACGGGCGCGCTAAATCAAGTAGGGGTGAGAGCGGTCGTTTGATGTAGTCCTCGCGTCCGATAGAGATAGGTATCTACTTGCCAGTGCTGGCGTGTCTTCTGACGAGGAGTGTGGTACCGAAAGGGTGGTTTTACGGTGCCGCCGTTCGTGCTAGGGCGTGTCTGTTAGACTGCGCAGCTGTACCCCAAGCTTTATCATGACTAAGCCATGCCTCCCCCCTTTCAGTGGCCTATCCGCGTTTATTGGGAAGACACCGACGCCGGCGGCGTGGTGTACCACGCCAGCTACCTGCGCTTCCTGGAGCGCGCGCGCACGGAATGGCTGCGCGCCCTGGGCGTGGACCAGATGGCGTTCAAGCAGGCGACCGGGCTGGCCTTCATGGTGCATCGGATGGAGATCGACTTCCTCAAGCCCGCCCTGCTGGACGATGAACTGGCCGTCGCGGTGGAAGTCAAAGATCGCCGTTCAGCCAGTATTCTTTTCGCGCAATCGATTACCCGCGCGGATGGCGCCGTGCTGATCCAGGCGCAAATACGTGCGGCTTGCGTGGACCTGGCAAGGATGCAGCCCGCCCGGATACCGGAAGACATCATTGGCCGGATTGCCCGAGGTTGATCCTCGATCCGGCCTTGCCCAAGTACTTGAGTTAGCCCTATGCGGTGGAGAGCCCCCAAGCCATGAACGGTGGATTGAACGTTTTCGAGATCGTTTCGAGCGCAAGCTTGCCAGTGCAGCTGGTGATGCTGGTGTTGCTGGTGCTCTCGTTCTTGTCGTGGGTGATCATCATCCGCAAGTACACGCAGCTCAAAGCCGCGATGCATAACGCCGAGTCGTTCGAGGAACGCTTCTGGTCGGGCGCCGACCTGGCGCAGCTGTTCCGCGAAGTGAGTAACAGCGGCGACGGCGGCGGCATGGAAAGCATCTTCGAATCCGGCTTCCGCGAGTTCGTGCGTCAGCGCCAGCGCCGCGGCGCCGACGTGCCCACGGTGATCGAAGGCTCCGAGCGCGCGATGCGCGTGGCCGGTACCAAGGAAATCGGCCTGCTCGAACGCAACCTGGAATTCCTCGCCAACGTCGGTTCCATCAGCCCGTACGTAGGCCTGTTCGGCACGGTGTGGGGCATCATGGGCGCCTTCCAGGGCCTGGGCGAAATGAAGGACGTCACCATCGCCGTGGTGGCGCCGCACATTTCCGAAGCACTGATCGCCACCGCGATGGGCCTGTTCGCCGCGATCCCGGCGGTGTGGGCGTACAACCGCTACGCCAACAAGGTCGAGCGCGTCGCCTCGCGCTACGAGGTGTTCCAGGAAGAGTTCTCCTCGGTGCTGCAGCGGCAGATCCAGATCGACGATAACCACTGACGAGGCCCGCGACCATGCGTACTTCCGCGCGCCACAAGCGACTAAAGCTCAAATCCGAAATCAACGTCGTGCCCTACATCGACGTGATGCTGGTGCTGCTGATCATCTTCATGGTCACCACGCCGATGCTCAATTCCAACGTCGACGTCAACTTGCCGCAAGCCAACGCCAAGTCGTTGCAGGACAAGAAGGAACCGGTGATCGTCTCGGTCGACACCCAGGGCCAGATGTACCTCACCCTGGGCACCAGCAAGAAGGAACCCATCGACGCCGATGCGCTGAAGGTGAAGGTCGGCGCGTTCGTCAAGCAGAATCCGGATGTGAGCGTGCTGGTCGCGGGCGATCGCGAAGGCAAGTACGACGGTGTGTATCAGGTATTGGCCTTGTTGCAGCAGGCCGGTGTGGCCAAGGTTGGTTTGATGAGTGCGCCGGAGTCGGGCAAGCCGAATGGAAGACCGTAACGCCAGAGGTACGCCAATAGCGGTCGTACTGTCGGCCGTTCTCCATCTGGGTATCGTCGCCTTCCTCTTCCTGGCGATGCTGCCCTGTACGGCGTACGAGAAATTCCTCACCACGCTGCACCTGCCCAACCCGATCAGCTGCACGCCGCCGCCGCTGCAGCTCAGCGGTCCGGTGATCGAAGCCACGTTGCTGGGCAATACCGCCGCGCCGCCGCCGAAGTCGGAGAAGGTGAAGCCAGTGCCGAACACGGTACCTCCGCCGCCTTCCGTGCCACCGCCGCCGGCGCCGCCGATACAGCAGCCCAAGCCCAGCCAATTGCCCCCGCCGCCGGAGCATCCGGACGTGGTGGACCAGGAACGCGTGGTGCAGGATGCCCTGGAAAAGGCCGAGAACGCCAAGAAAGAACAGGAAGAAAAGCAGCGTCAGCGCCAGGCTGAGTTGGACGCCCAGGCGGCCAAGAAGAAAGCCGAGCAGGAGAAGGTGGACCAGCTGTTCAAGCAGCTCGATGCGGCGTCGGCGCAGACCCAGAAGGCCGATAGCAAGGCCAAGCAGGCCAAGCAGCAGCTGGCGGATATCAAGAATGCGCAAGCCGATGGGCAGGAGAACCTGCCGAATGCGAACCAGCGCCAGACTGGCAACAATTCCAACAGCACGCTGCTGTCGCAATACATGGCCGCAATTCAGAACGCCGTCACGCAGAATTGGATCAGGCCGGATAACATGCCGAACGCGCCGTGCGTGGTTCACATCGTGCAGATCCCCGGCGGGCAAGTGCTGAGCGCCAAGGCATCGCCCAGCTGCCCGTATGATGCGGCCGGCAAGAAATCCGTCGAGGATGCCGTGCTACGCGCACAACCGCTGCCTTACCAGGGTTTTGAAAGCGTGTTCCAGCGCGACATCAATTTCACCTTCATTCCGCAGTGAGCAAGCTCCCCATGCGCAGATCATCCCGATCACTACTTACCCTCGTCCTGCTGCTGATCGCCGCATTGGTGACGGGCCCTGCCTTCGGCCAGGCGTTGAACGTGCAGATCGTCGGCGGCATCAAGTCGGCCACCCCGATCGCCGTGGTGCCGTTCGCCCAGCAGGGTGCGCCGCTACCGACGGACATTGCCGACGTGATCCGCAACGACCTCAATCGCTGCGGCAAATTCCGCTCGTTGGCGGTCAGTGAGATCGTCGAGCAGCCCAGCCAGGGCTCGGACATCAAGTTCGCCACCTGGCGCCTGCTCAAGCAGGACTACATCGTGATCGGCCGCATCAAGGATGCCGGCAACGGCATGGTGACGGTGGAATACGAACTGTGGGACGTCAATCGCCAGCAGCGCCTGCTCGGCGAGGCGATGTCGCCGGCGGCCACCAGCGACTTGCGCAGCGTCGCGCATCAGATCGCCGACAAGATCTTCCAGCAGATCACCGGCATCCCCGGCGCGTTCTGGACGCGCATCGCCTACGTCACCATGGTCGGCACCGGCAACAACGCCAACTATTCGCTGATCGTGGCCGATTCGGATGGCTATAACCCGCAGGTGGTGGCGCGCTCGCACGAGGCGCTGCTGTCACCGAAGTGGTCGCCGGATGGTTCACGCATTGCCTACGTCTCGTTCGAAAGCGGCGACTCGGCCATCTATATCCAGAACATCTCCACCGGTGCCCGCCAGTTGATCTCCGCCCGCAAGGGCATCAACGGTGCGCCGGCCTGGTCGCCCGATGGCAGCAAGCTCGCGGTGGCGCTCTCCTATACCGGCAACCCGGAGATCTACGTGATGGACCTGGCCAGCCGCCAGGAAACCCGCCTGACCCGCAGCCTGGCCATCAACACCGAGCCGGTCTGGTCCCCGGATGGCCAGAGCATCTATTTCACCTCCGACCGCTCCGGCCGGCCGCAGATCTATCGCGTGGCCGCTTCGGGTGGCACGCCCGAGCGTGTCAGCTTCCAGGGCCAGCAGAACCTCGATGCCGCGGTCAGCTACGACGGCAAGCAGATTGCCATGGTGCAGGCCAATGGGAACGTGTATCGTATCGCCATCATGGACCAGAGCCTCGGTGGGCAGGTGCGCTTCATCTCGCCCGGTCCGATTGACGAATCGCCAAGCTTCGCGCCGAACGCCAGCATGTTGATCTACGCCGCCACCGATGGAAGCCGAGACGTGCTCTACGCCGTATCGAATGATGGCATGGTGCGTCAGCGCCTGGCGCTTGCCGACGGCGATGTTCGCTCGCCGGCTTGGGGACCCTATCGCAAGCAATGATTTGATCCAGCCGCGCTCCTGAGGGAAGGCGGCTGGGACGACCCGAGAGGGGGCCGGAGCATGCGAATGTTCCGGTCGGGCGTGACCCGTTTGCCATGCCTGTTTTGCTGGCCTCTGCAGTACAATGCGTGGCTATGCTTTAAAGTGAAGAAAAAATAAAAACTACAGCCGGCCCACCGGCGACTACTGACCTGTAAACCGCAATCGTCATTGACTGTCGGAAACCAAACCCGTTTGAAGGAACGTCACCATGAATAAGACCGTTCGTATCGCCCTGGTCGCCCTGCTCTGCGTCGGTGCGGCCGCTTGCTCCAAGAAGCAGGAAGTTAAGCCCCAGCCTCCGCAGCAGGAAACCCAGCAGCAGGCCCCGGCCCAGACCGGCGAGCACAAGTACACCGCCGCTGATCTCGACACCGATGCCTGCCTGAAGCAGCGCACCGTGTACTTCGACTTCGACAAGGACGAAGTGAAGCCGGAGTTCCAGCAGATCATGCAGTGCCACGCCAAGTTCCTGCAGGATGTGCCCACCGCCCGCATGCGCCTGGAAGGCAACGCCGACGAGCGCGGTACGCGTGAATACAACCTGGGCCTCGGCGAGCGTCGTGGCAATGCCGTGTCCAGCGCGCTGCAGGCCAATGGCGGTTCGTCCAGCCAGATCAGCGTGATCAGCTACGGCAAAGAGAAGCCGGTGTGCCGCGAGCACAACGAGGATTGCTGGAGCAAGAACCGTCGCGTTGAGATCGTCTACACGGCGACATAATGGTGGTTCGATTGGCTCATCGCTTCACGGCCAATCTCAGCATGGCGGGCGCCTTGGCGTCCGCCATGCTGTTTATGGCGCCCGTGCATGCGCAGAATTCCCCCATGAGCCTGGCCGACCGCGTTGCCCGCCTCGAGCAGCAACAGCAGAACCAGGATCAGAACAAGCTCAACCAGCTCAACCAGCTGCAGCAAATGCAGCAGACCATGCAGCAGATGCAGGGCCAGATCGAAGAACTGCAGCATCAGGTGCAGCAGTTGCAGGACCAGAGCAAGGCGCAGTATGCCGACCTTGACAGCCGCGTCGGCCGCCTCGAAAAGCAGGGCAGCGCCAACCCGGCGTCTTCGTCCAGCGCGCCATCCGCAGCCAATGCATCGGCACCCGGCAGCTCGGCTTCCGCCGCTGCGCCGCCCGCCGCTTCCACGCCGGCAGTGCCGGCCGAATCGGCAGCCCAGAAAGCCGCTGCGCAAACGGCATACAACGCCGCCTTCAAATCCTTGCGCGCAGGCGATTACGTGTCGTCATCGCGCGGCTTCCGCGAGTTCATCCAGAAATACCCCAACGACGCGCTGACGCCGAACGCGTTTTATTGGCTGGGCGAGTCCTACTATGCGACCACCAACTACCAGGTCGCGGTGGAAGCCTTCAAGCATCTGCTGAGCCAATATCCGCAAAGCGAAAAAGTACCGGACGCCACGCTCAAGCTCGGCTACAGCCAGCTGGAAATGAAACAGACGGACGCGGGCGTCGCCACGCTGAAGTCGGTGGTCAGCAAATACCCCAGTTCCAACGCGGCCAAACTGGCCCAGGAACGCCTGCGGCGTATCTCGCAGCAGACGGCTCGGTGAGGTTCAAGCGGTGAGCAGCAGCCCGGTGAACGTGGAAACCGCCACGCCGGTCCAGCCTGCGGCCGAGCGCCTGCGCATCACCGAGATCTTCCATTCGATCCAGGGCGAGGCCGATGCGCTCGGCTGGCGCACTGTCTTCGTGCGCCTTACTGGCTGCCCGCTGCGCTGCGTGTGGTGCGATACCGAGTATTCGTTCTACGGCGGCAACTGGCGCGATATCGAGGACATCCTTGCCGAAGTCGCCGCGCACGGCGCCTCGCACGTGTGCGTGACCGGTGGCGAGCCGCTGGCGCAGAAGCGCTGCCTGATCCTGCTGCGCAAGCTCTGCGATGTAGGTTATGAGGTATCGCTGGAAACATCCGGCGCGCTCGACGTTGCCGATGTCGATCGACGTGTGCGCAAGGTGATGGATCTGAAGGCGCCGGATTCCGGCGAAGCCCAACGCAACCTGTGGTCGAACCTCGATCATCTGTTGCCGCATGACCAAGTGAAGATCGTGATCGCCAGCCGCGCCGACTACGAATGGGCGCGCGGCGTCGTGGCGGAGCATCGCATCGATCAGCGCTGCATGGTGCTGTTCTCGCCGGTGCATGGCAAGGTCGAGCCGCGTGCGCTGGCGGAATGGATCATCGAAGACAAATTGCCCGTGCGTTTTCAGCTGCAGCTGCACAAGCTGCTGTGGAATGATGCGCCGGGCCATTAGTGCATGTCTGCTTGAGGACGGCGCACGCCTGCCTCGCCGTCATTCCGGCGAAGGCCGGAATCCAGTAAAAAATGACGTGCGCAGCACGCGACATAAAAGTTTTGAGTGCTTCGCACGAAGTACTTCACTGGATTCCGGCCTGCGCCGGAATGACAAGTGAAACTCCCTGCGCAAGGGATAAACATGCGCCCCGGCCTGTGTCGCCGGTAGCGTTCCCGGCCGGTGACCGGCCGTATTTCTGCAATGGAATTCACCATGTCAGCATCGCCACCCCGCAAAGCCGTCATCCTCGTTTCCGGCGGCATGGACTCCGCCGTCACCATCGCCATCGCCCGCGAACAGGGCTATCAGGTGCACGGCTTGAGTGTCGCCTACGGCCAACGCCATAGCTCCGAACTGGATGCAGCAGCGCGCGTTGCAACCATGCTCGGCGCCGTCGAGCACAAGACCGTGCACGTCGATCTGCGCAGCATCGGCGGTTCCGCGCTCACCGCCGACATCGACGTGCCAGAGCAGGGCGGTGACGGCATCCCCATCACCTACGTGCCCGCACGCAACACCATCATGCTGTCGGTGGCGCTCGGTTGGGCCGAAGTGCTCGGCTCCACCGACATCTGGTGCGGCGTCAACGCGGTGGATTATTCGGGCTATCCCGACTGCCGTCCCGCTTTCATCGAAGCCTTCGAAAAGCTTGCCAACGTCGCCACCAAGGCCGGCGTGGAAGGCGCGAGCATCCGCATCCACGCACCGCTGATGGCCATGAGCAAGGCGGACATCGCCCGTGAAGGCCACCGCCTGGGCCTGGATTTTTCCGCCACCGTCAGCTGCTATCAGGCCGACGCTGAAGGCCGCGCCTGCGGCCGCTGCGATGCCTGTCGCCTGCGCGCGCAGGGCTTTCGTGAAGCCGGCCTGCCCGATCCCACCCGCTACGTCTGAGAAACACCCGAAATCGGCCGCATTGCTTGTGCCGCAGCCGCCCAGACCTTAAAATTGCCAGCTTACTTTTCCGGGCCGTTAGCTCAGCCGGTAGAGCAGCGGACTTTTAATCCGTTGGTCGACAGTTCGAATCTGTCACGGCCCACCAAGACATGCTCCGGCGATATCCCGTTATCCCGGAAACAAAAGACCCCGTCTAAAGCGGGGTTTTTTGTTGCCTGCGATTCGCCTTATGCGGTGACTGTCAGCCTCAAGGTGAGCAGCCATGGCCAAGTGGTGCACGCCTACCGAGAAGAACGTGCAAATAGGGCAAAGACTTACAACAAAATAGGACGAGAGCTTGCGCAAAAATCGTCTTTCGTTGCTTCCATGTGTTGATTCATTCTGATCGCGGGAAATCCTTCCATCGAGCAGAGGGCGCATCATGTTTTGCTTTTCCCGCAAATTTTTTCGTCAAACCATCCTGGCTACGCTGACCGCTTGGGCATGACCACCGTGGTTGCCGCGCAAGGTGCGGCACCGGCTGCAGGCTTAGGCCAATCGTGGCCGAACGTGCCCGACATCAGCGCCAATCCGCATCACCACGTTTATCGATTTGACCGCGATGGCGTGGAGTACATCCAGGTCAACGACCTTCAAGGTAAGGTGCGCGGCGCCATCGGTATTGCGCAAGGCGTAACGTTTGCGCTACCGATGGGTGACGATGCGCAAAACGTCATGGTCCCTGCTGATGGCTCGCCAAGGGATTTGACGCAGATGGTTTATCAGGATGAAGGTCTGGTGGTTGGGTTGCTCTCCCAGGGCGATGGCAGTGCAAACATCACGGCAGCGGTTGCCTGTGGTGATCCCGAGCACTGCACGCAGAATGGCATCGTTGCTCAGTAATCATCTCGTCATGGCTAGTTCGCCCACAGGCGCACGGGTGCCTTAATAATGAGTGGCGGTACTGATGCAAGCAGAACCCATGTCGATCCATAGCCATCCGCGAACCCGAGGTTGCGATAAACGAGCGGCACCGCTTCGCCCACTGCCAATGCGATCCAATAGCGATATGGCACCAAAAGAAGCCAGGCGATACGAAGCCCTGCAACGAATGGCCAGGGCGCGTTGGAAAGGGATTCCACGATCATCAGGTAGGCGAGGGCGTATCCCAGCGCTACCCCAGACTGAGTCAGCCAGCGGTGGTTCAGCCATTTTTTCTCGACAATACGGATGAGCATTTTCCCTTTGCCCTCTGGCGACATCGTGTTGCGAAGGCATGCTATGTCTGACTTTTTCTCCGGCCAGGCGCCACGTCCCCCCCTCACAGCCAAGGTAAGTTGAATGCGATGCCGCATCCTATCGGCGAACCCTGACGATATTTGACAGGCATTCGCCGATTCCGTTTTGGAGCGGCAACACCCAGGATGCCTACACTCCCGCTTGGCCGCTGCATGCGCACTTCCACCCAGCCGTGAGGCTCGGCGCGCTGCGACTAAAAAGAACATCCTTACTTTCCTTGTTTACATTCCCCAATCGCGCGCTGACCAAGCGGGAGCTCCTTTGCAGTGAAACGTCCCAGGGCCGCCGTGGCCGATGGCCAGGACATTTTCATCCGCGCATCGGGGCGGGAATTGTGGACGTATAAGGATTACCCGGTCGCGGAGGGCGCGCTCGCCATCGCGCCAGGACCCAGCCGTCCATTCACCAATGCACCACGGCGCCGACGTTGCCGCCAACCTCCCTGCGGCCGGCATCGCCGCCAGCGTCGTAGCCGAACGCGGCGAATATTTTCACGTGCCGCGTGATGCGCTTTTGCCCGCCAAACTTCAGCTCCCACCAAGTTCCCCTCAAGTCGGAACGAAAGGACGGGTTGCCATCGCTGGTGGGATAGGTGGTGCGTGGATTGGCATGGAATTCATGCCAAGCGTTCAAGGTAATGGACCAGTCCAGTCCACCCACCGCTGCGTTCGTGGAGATATTGCTCAACTGCACGCCGACGCGCCCCGCCAGCGAGCTGACGTTGCCGAATTGCACGGTCTCGAAATCGTTGCGCGCGCTATCGATACGCAGGTGCTGGTAGATCGCTTGCGCTTGAGGTTGCAAGGTTAGGCGGGGAGTTAAGGCGAGGCGACGCCAGCCGCCCTCCAATGATGCGCCCCATCCGGTTGCGCCGGTGGCAAGGTTTTGCACCGCCTCACTGGAGCTGGCGTGCACCGAGTCGTACCAGGTGGCCTGCAATACGCCATCGACATAGCTGCCATCGTGGCCGTAATGCGTCCAATAGGCGGCGGCAGATGCAGCGTCGATGCGATGGGAGCCGGCCGTGATGTCACCGGACAAGAGACCGTCATGCGTCACTGTCGAGGATAGATGGCCGAAGGAGCCATAGACACCTGCATCGTCGTGCGGCGTATCGCCGGCGCCGCTTTTATACAGATGGGCGCCCACCTGCACGGCGGTCAGGCTGTAATCGAACGCCGGACCGTTGCCGGCGAGGCCAGTGCCTTGCTGTTTGCCGCTTTCACCGAACACGCGCGCCCATGCGACGGGATTCGCGTGGCCGTTGGAAGGCTCCCACGTGTCATCGGCGTCTTCATCACCCACGCGATCATGCAGCGAACCCAGAAAGGCTCGCCCCAGCTGCAACATCGCCGAAGGCAGCGCCGTGTTCAATGAGGTTTCGCGGTTGTAGATTGGCTTTTCAGGTGTGGGCGGCGCCGGTGTTGGCGGAGGGGGCGGCGCCGGTGTCGGACTCGGTGTCGGTGCTGGGGGAGGTGCTGGAGTTGGTGTAGGAGTGGGTGTTGGGGTAGGTGCGGGAGTGGGAGCAGGTGTCGGCGTTGGACTAGGTGTGGGTGTCGGAACAGGCGCTGGTGTTGGAGCAGGAACCGGTGTTGGCGTAGGAGCGGGCGTAGGCACGGGAAGTGCGTCACGCAAATACCAGTTGTAGGGCGCGCTACCATCCACGGCGCCACGAAAAAGATCGTATTCATAAGGGCCGCGCACCAGCGGCTGCGGCAACGCAAACGAACGCGGGAGCGTGATACCGCCGTCGGCTGTTTGCACCACCAGAATGCCATTCCCCTGCGTCAGGTCGGCATTGCCCGAAGCGTTGATGTTCAGCGCGTGCGCGCCAATCGTGGCGTTGGCATTTGGTCCATCGAGCAGGATCTTGTCCGAGCTGTTTTCGCCGCCATCCAATTGAGTGTTGAGTGTGATGCTGCCGGGGCCGAGGCTGGCCAGCGAGCCGGTAATGGTCAGCGTTTTGTAGGCGCCACCGGGTTGGAAGAAGATGCTGCCGTTATTGGACAGATCGCCGTTGATGCGAGAGTCGGCTGTCATGGTCCACTGGCTGGTCTGGTCGATAGAAAGTTTGTTGACGTTGCTGATGGCGCCCACCAGCTCACTGCCGCTGTTCAATGCAATGCTGACGAAACTGCGGCCGCCAGGGGTGTACGCATAGGCGTTATTGCGAACAAGGATGTTGCCAATCAGCACAGTCCTGTTGGCGACAAGCGCGGCATTGCCAGGCGAATCGGGAACGTCCTGTACTTCCATTGCCACCCCGGTGGCTGCTTGGACGTTCGATTCGTCCAGCAGTATGTTGGCGGTGCCGCCATAAACGTTGATGGCGTTGCCGCTGATGGCCGTGCCCGGAATCTGGCCTCCTCCCGGTATCGTGGTCAATGTACTGTTGGCGATCGTCACGCTGTTGACGATGCCAGTGCCCTGCGAATACGACGACAGCGCGGTGGCGCCGAGCCCCTGGCCGGTGGCAACGACGCCGGTGACATCCATGGCGCCGCCATCGCGCAGGATCATCGCGCTACTGTTTTGGCCATTGGCGATGATCTGGCCGGAATGGAGCATCACCAGCGTACCGGTGCCATTGGATGCCGCGCCAGACGAAACATTGCTGACGATGCTGAAGTTGTTGGCATTTACCAACGCGCTATCGAAGGCATTCACGCCCAGCGCGTGGTTGCCGGATGTGGCGATGCCAATGTCGTTGGCGGTCACCGTGGTGCCGGGCCCGCTTGCGAACAGGCCCGCAGCGTTATTGCTGCTGAGGGCGATGGAAGGGGCCACGCCCTGGCTATTTTTGGCAAGCGTGACGTCGGCACCGTTTTCCGCCATGACACCGTTGGCTTCATGGGTTCCAAATGCCGTATTGATGGTGATGCCTGCCGCGGTTACCAGCGTGCCGGCGCCGGTGGCGACAATCCCCGCTGCACCATCGGCATGCGTGTCGATGTTGAGTCGTGCGCCGTTTTGGGTGGGATTGCCTGTCAAACTCATGTGAGCCCCGTTTTCCACGTCGGCTCCATACGCATCGACGCCTGCTGTCGAGATGCTGCTCAACGTTGCATTGATCGTGCTGGGGCCAGCAGCACCGGTGCCCGTGGCATACAGGATCGTGCCTGCAGGTCCGGCATCGGAGCTTGAGTAGCTCAATGAAGGAAGATCAGGTGACGGAAGATTCTTCACTTCGCCATTTGCAGCCACCACCTGCTGCGCGCGCGCAACTTGCAAGGCATTCAAGATAAGAAGCGTAAGCAGGCAGGGTGCCATCTTGTGCCTGGATATCGAATGCGATGGCAAACCCTTCGTTACGTGCGCATGGGTGGCGGCACGCAAGAACCGCACGGCGGGAACAGGCCTACGGCATAGACGCCGCGTCATCACGCAGCATGATGCGGCAAGTCTTGAGAGGGGCACGGGCGAACCACCTGGGACACACCCGTTTGTATCGCGCAACAGCCATTTCCGTGAGTTGCTCATCACCCCTTTCCCTTCGGGGCCAACGATCGCGGCATCCTTTCAATGCACTTGTGAATGCGATGTCAATAATGAGCGTGTATCCCAGACCCTGGAAGAGCTAATGGAAGGTCAGTGGCGCGATCTCGGATGGCGGCATCACCGCCGTGCACAACCGCCTCTCCGGCATGCCGCTAAACAGGCGGCTTTCGACGAGCAGCACGAAGGATTTACGAACGCGGCCAGTTATGCCGCTTGGGTGTTCAATGCGCGGCTGACGCGGAAGCGAGGGTTTGCCTAGCCACGTGGGCGGGGATGATCGCCAGTTTTGTCTGTATGCGACGCCAATGGATGCCACCGCGACTTGAACCTCTCCAGCACCAGCGGTACGAGCGACAGCAGCGCCAGTACGCCCAGCGGTGCAATCACACTGGGATCAAAAATCAAGCCAAGGCCCACTTTCTGTCCGTGGGCGAGTGCATGCCCCAGCCCGGCGCCAATGGATGTTTCGAATATCAGCATGACGGTGCCACCAAACCAGGTGGCGCCAAGGAACAGCCACAGCGAACAGCGCAACCAGGCAAGCGCCATGGTGACCAGGCCGAACGGCGCGACGGGCACCAAACGCAGGAACAGCGTGTAAGCCACCGGGTGACGTTCAAACCCGTGATGCAATTTTTCCGCGATGGCGGGCGGGTGTTTGCTGCCGACGCCGAACGCGTATCGGCTGGCCAGGAACAGGATCAGCGAACCCAGCGTGAGCCCGATCGACGAATACGTGGTGCCTTCAACGACACCAAAAGCGAATCCGCCAGCGAGGATCAAGACGATAGTTACCGGAATACCGGTGCAAGTCGCCAGAATCAGCAGCCCGATATAAACAAGCCGGCTCATCCACGGATGCTCGGCAATATCGGCATGCAGTTGATGCTGGTGGGCAACGAGCTGCTCGGGGTGCATGCGATCGAACACGCCGGAGGCCAGCAGCACAATGCCCGCTGCGATCAGCAGCAGCAGCGGCAGCGCGGCGCGCAGGCGTTTCAATAGCGTTCTCCGCGCGCCCCATAGGCAGCCAGCACGCTGCGCGCCTGTTCACGCAGGATGTCGCGGCGCACATGGATGCCGCGGCGTTCCAGTTCACCGATCCAATCGGCGGGCAGCGGGCCTTCGTCGAATTCGGTGAGCGATTCCACGTCTTCGCCGCGCGCGCCGATCAGCAAGGTGTCCACGCCGGCCCAGAAGGTGGCGCCGTAACACTGGCAACAGGGTTGTGCGCTGGTGGCGAGCGTGTAGTGGCCGCCCTGTTCGTTTAAACGATAGCTTTGCAGGCGCTGCTGCGCAGCCATGTAGGCAAGCATTTCGGCATGGGCGACCGAACAGCTTTGCGGAATGACGCGGTTGGCTGCTGCGGCGATCAAGCGTCCGTGTTCATCGAACACGGCAGCGCCGAAGGGGCCGCCTAGGCCATGTTCGATATTGCGCCGTGACAACTCGATCGCCAGCCCTACTCGCTCTTCGTCCGTGAGATAGCGCCGGCTGGTGTCGGCGACGTCCTCGATCCACGGCGGCAGGGTGAGGTGGATCTGCAGCGGCAGCATCATGCGCCTTGTTTGGCCCAGGTGTCGCGCAGGGTAACAGCACGGTTGAACACGGGCGCTTCCGGCCGGTGATCGAGGCGATCGGCCACGAAGTAGCCAAGGCGCTCGAACTGATGGTGCTGTTCCGGGCTGGCCTTGGCCGCGGAAGGCTCCAGCCAGCCGCGCACGATGCGCTTGGCATCCGGATTGATATGCTCGATCCAGGTTTTGCCGTCGGTTTCGTCGTCTGGCGTGGGTACGTTGAACAGGCGGTCGTACAAGCGGATCTCGGCGGCCACGCCGTACCTGGCGCTGACCCAGTGGATGGTGCCTTTTACCTTGCGCTCGGCGCCGGGCATGCCGGAGCGGGATTCGGGATCGAGCGTGCAACGCACTTCGGCCACGCTGCCGTCGGCGGCCTTGATCACCTCCACGCACTTCACGATGCCCACGCCGCGCAGGCGCACTTCGCCATCGGGCTTCAGGCGATGGAAACCCTTCGGCGGCACTTCGGCGAAATCCTCGCGCTCGATCCACACCTCGCGCGAGAACGGAACCTGGCGGGTGCCGAAGCTTTCGTCCTTGGGATGGTTGGAGAAGGTCAGCGATTCCTCATGGCCTTCCGGCAGGTTGACGATCACCAGCTTGAGCGGATCGATCACCGCCATGCGGCGCGGCGCGGCGGCGTCCAGGTCTTCGCGCACGCAGTTTTCGAGGATGGCGTAGTCGATCACGCTGTTCTGCTTGCTGACACCCAGGCGCTCGATCAGCAGGCGAATGCCGCCCGCCGTGAAGCCACGCCGGCGCAAGCCGCGCAGGGTATTCATGCGCGGGTCGTCCCAGCCGTCCACCAGGCCTTCGTTCACCAACTGGGCCAGCTTGCGCTTGCTGGTGATCATGTAGCTGAGGTTGAGGCGGGAGAACTCGATCTGGCGCGGCTTGGCCGGCTCGGTCTTGAAGCCGGCGTCGCGCATGTGCCGCCACAGTTCCGGATGGTTGGGCAGGTCCACCTTGTCCACGAACCAGTCGTAGAGCGGGCGGTGATCCTCGAACTCCAGCGTGCACAGCGAATGGGTGATGCCTTCCAGCGCATCGGAAAGGCAGTGCGCGTAGTCGTACATCGGGTAAATCGGCCAGGCATCGCCGGTGTTCTGGTGGGTGACCTTGCGGATGCGGTAGATGGCCGGGTCGCGCAGGTTCATGTTGCCGGAGGCCATGTCGATCTTGGCACGCAGCGTCTTGCTGCCATCGGCGAATTCGCCCGCGCGCATGCGGGCGAACAGGTCCAGGTTTTCTTCCACGCTGCGGTCGCGATGAGGCGAATTGCGGCCCGGCTCGGTGAGCGTGCCGCGGTATTCGCGCATTTCCTCGGGAGTGAGGTCGTCCACGTAGGCGTGGCCGTCCTGGATCAGCTTGAGGGCAGCGCGGTAGAGCACCTCAAAGTAGTCGGAGGCATGGCGCAGGTCGTGCCAGTCGTAGCCGAGCCAGCGCACGTCGTCCTTGATGCCTTCGACGAACTCCGGGTCTTCCTTGCCGGGGTTGGTGTCGTCCAGGCGCAGGTTGCACCAGCCGGCGAACTCGCGGGCAATGCCGAAATCCAGGCAGATGGCCTTGGCGTGCCCGATATGCAGGTAGCCGTTGGGCTCGGGCGGAAAGCGCGTGCGGATGGCGGTGTGTTTCCCGCTACCCAGATCCTCGCGAATGATTTGACGGATGAAATCGCGCGGCGCATCGGTCTCGGGGGTGACGGCAGGCGTGGCGGCAGCGGACGAGGTGGACATCGGATCAAAGCTTCGCAGGTGCGGGAACCACCAAGTTTAACCGCTTGAAGGCATTACGTAAGCGCGGGCGATTGACGGCGGGCAGTAGCCTCTAGGCTGGGATGAAATCCCAGCTTTGCCAGTCAAAGAGATGCTGGGATTTCATCCCAGCCTGGGGACCGCAAAAGCCTTGACCCGTCATCCCGGCGAAAGCCCACTGCTGTCCGGCACGCTTTTTTCATGCAAACAAACCTGCCTGGACCTGTGCTA
>NZ_DAIOEU010000047.1:0-38671 GCF_036746095.1 Dyella sp. | reverse complement strand
GCGAAGCGGCCAGCACTTCCACATCGACCGGCTTGGTGAGGTAGACATCGGCGCCCTCGATCAGCCCGCGCACGCGATGCGCGGTGGAATCCAAGGCAGACAGCACCACGATGCCGATGTCCGACAGCGCGCGCAGCTGACTGACGATCTTGAACCCGTCTTCATTGGGCAGTGCCATATCCAGTACCAGCAGGCGGTAGCGTTCGACGGCGATGGAGCGATAAAGCTCTGCCGCCGTGCCGACGCCTACGGCGTTGAAACCAAACGCCTTCAAACCTGGTACCAGAACGTCGTTTCTCAGCTGTGCATCATCTTCCACGATGAGCACATTGCCCTTTGTGCCTTCAACCATGCCTGTCCCCTGCTCCAGGCGCCTGGCGGCGCCGGTGCGGTGGCGAATACTGCTGCCGCCGACTTTCGCTTGTATGACGAATGCCCGAGGGTACGCTTATGAAGTTGCAAAAGTCCATGTGCAGACATGCATAGGGACGGGATTAAACTTTGCAACCGCCTCGATGCACCGGCATGCATGTGCCCGATGCTGCGCACGAGCCTTTTTACCGTGATCGCGGGCTGGAATGAGGGCTCGCCCGGACCGACGATTCGCTTCGAACGAGTGCGCAGGCGAAGCATGCGATTGTTTCGCCAGGAACCCTGAAAAACACGCACAGAACGCCTGGTGATGCAAGTCAACCGCACTCGATGATCTTCGTCATGCGCGCAACACCATTTGAAAGGCCACATTTTGCGGCAGAAAGTGGCCCGAATGGTTGATGTGTGCCCGCCAACGTCTAATCTACGTGTGCGCGCAAATCGTTAAGGCAAGGAATTTTTGGGAACGAGGCCAAAGCGCAAGTTAGGGTGAGTACAGCCGAACCCCAACATGGCCTGAAGTTATCCGCAGAGGGTGGGGCTGCGTTTCGCTCGCCCCAACCGACGGACGGCGGACCAATGCCTGGTTCGCCGCTTATTTTTTCGACACGTACGCGCTTTCTTGCACATACCAACGCCACGGATAATCCGTCGCCTTGGCAAGGCCGATGCGCGTGGTTTGCAGCGGCCGTGCGGGTGGTGGCGTGCCGTCGTCCAACAACGCATATGCATCGCCGCTTACCAGATCGATGCCATTGTGCAGCTTGGTGATGCTCATTGCCTGCGTAAGGCAAGCCGGGCCATTGCATAGCTGGCGATCGTGCTTGGCCAATGGACGGGCTGCATACATCAAATCCAATCCCGCGATCGGCTGCAGGGCGCGAATCAAAACCGCGTTGCCCGCGCCTTGCGGCCCGCATACCGCATTCGCGCACCAATGCATGCCGTAAGTGAAATACACATACAGGTGCCCCGGCCGGCCGAACATCACCTCCGTGCGTGGCGTGACGCCGCGGAAGGAATGTGCGGCCGGATCGCCGCCGCCGCGATAGGCCTCCACTTCCACGATGCGTCCGGCGCGGCCATCGTGACCACGGAACAGCTTGTTCAGCAGCTCAGGCGCGACGATCAACGGGTCGCGGTTGTAGAAGGAGCGTGGGAGTCTTTTCGGTTTTCTGCTGGCAGCCATGACCGCCATGGTAGTGCCTGCCCCGTGGGCTGGGATGAAATCCCGGCATGAAGAAAACTCAGAAGCGCTGGGATTTCATCGGGCCCCGAATGCCCCATAGCAGGTAACATCATGCAGCTCAGCCAAACCTCAAAGCTGCATCATGACCTCTGCCCTCGTTTCTTCCTGCGGCGAACAATTCGATCGCATGCATCGCCAGTCCCCGCTGGTTCAATGCATCACCAATTACGTGGCGATGAACTACGCCGCCAACGTGCTGCTCGCGGCCGGCGCATCGCCCGCGATGGTGCACGCACCGGAGGAAGCGGGTGAGTTCGCCGCCCTGGCAAGCGCCGTCACCGTCAATATCGGCACGCTCTCGGCACCGTGGCTGGAAGGCATGCGTGCCGCGGCCAAGGCAGCAAACGACAACGGCAAGCCGTGGGTACTCGATCCGGTGGCACATTTCGCCACGGCGTTCCGCCGGAAAGCCGTGGCGGAATTGCTGGCCCTCAAGCCAACGATCATCCGCGGCAATGCATCGGAAATCATGGCGCTGGCAGGCGATGCAAGTTCGGGACGCGGCGTGGACAGCGGCGACAGCGTGGAGCGTGCGGAAGCATCGGCACTGCTGCTGGCACGCCAAGCGGGCGCCGTGGTGGCCGTGACGGGCGCGGTCGATTTCGTTACCGACGGACACCAGTCCGCGCGCATTGCCGGCGGTTCCGAACTGATGCCGAAAGTGACGGCGATGGGTTGCGCACTCACCGGCCTGGTGGGTGCGTTCGTCGCCACCGCGCCGGCAACGCCATGGCAGGCGACGGTGGGTGCGCTGGCGTGCTTCAGCGTGGCGGGCACGCAAGCGGCAGCGCAATGCGCCGGACCCGGTTCGTTCGCCTGGCGTTTTATCGATGCGCTGGCCGCATTGGATGGCGAGGCGTTGCAAGCGCAAGCACAGGTAACGCCAGTATGAAAAAGCCGTTCGATCTTTCGCTGTACCTGGTGCTGGATCCGGATCTTTGCCGGCAGCATTCCATGGTGGAAACCGCACGCGACGCCGTGGCCGGCGGCGTTACCGTCGTGCAGATACGACACAAGCGTGCGTCGACAATCGAACGCATTGCCCTTGCACGCAGCGTGAAAGATGCACTGCGCGGCACCTCGGCACTGGTCGTCATGAACGACGATATCGAAGCGGCCGTGCAAGCCGGCGTCGACGCCGTGCATCTCGGTCAGCGCGACATGTCCCCCGCCTTGGCGCGCGAACGCATCGGCGTGGACATGCTGCTTGGCCTTTCCGTCAACTCGGAAAGCGCGGCGCGGGCGGTCGATCCAAGCGTGGTCGATTACGCGGGCATCGGCCCGGTGTTCGCCACGCCCACCAAGCCCGACCACGAACTGCCGATCGGCTTTGCCGGCCTGGCCCGCATCGTGGCCGTCTGCCCGGTCCCCACCGTAGCCATCGGCGGCCTTAAAAGACAGCACGTTAGCGAAGTATTCGCCGCGGGCGCGCATGGCCTTGCGGTGGTTTCTGCCATTTGCGGAACACCCGATCCACGCCAGTCCGCCAGCGATTTATGGGGCGCTATTCGGCACGTCCATAGCGGCCTGTGAAACTGTCGTGAAAGGCCAAATTGCTACCCAATACCTGACTTTGACGTGCCGATATGCGATAAATGGCGCGCCGGGAAGTCAGGCGCCGAGGAGGGGCCCCTCCTCAACATGGATGACCGATGCCCGACCGGGCCGCCGACAAGGCGGCCTGTTTTTATTTGGGGGATCGATTTCCCGAAAAGATGCACACTCGCCGCTCGTCATCCGGCAACGGCCTTCGCCGGAATGACGAGACGCACGAGCACGCACTCAAAGCCCAGTTGGAAACATCTCCGCCGCACCTTCGCCCTGCTCCTTCTGCAGCGGCGTCACCGGCAAGGTTTCGTCGAACCATAGGAACGCTTCGTACTGCTGCGGCAGCGAGGCTTCCAGGTAATGGCTGTGCAACTCCGATTCCGGCCGATAGATCACGCCGATGTAGCGTTGCAGCCTGCGTTTCGACAATTGCTGATGCAGCAGCCAATGCGCTTGCGCACGCAAGTCGAGCAGAAAGCGTGGCTTGTCGCTGGCGTGCAGCCACGCTTCGTAGCTGTCCTGATGCGAGGGGCGAATCGACTTGATCTCCATGTCCCCGCCCCAGCGCGAGGTGCAGGCCACGGTGCCGGTGTGCGTGCCCATGCCGATGGCGGCAACTTCATCGCCCCAGCGTTCGCGGCATAGCTGGCCCAGGTTGAGACGATGGCGCTCGCTGCCCGATTCGGTGGCGCGCGCATCGCCGATGTGCGAGTTGTGCGCCCACACCACCGCCTTCGAAAGCGATCCGCGCGATTCCAGCACGTACTGCAGCGTGTCGGCCATATGCGTGTCGCGCAGGTTCCAGCTTTCGGTGGCACCGTAATACATCGCGCGGTAATAGCGTTCGGCATCGGCGACCAGGCGCGCGTTTTGCGCGGCGTCGAAATAAGGCTCGTCATCGCCCTGCTCCGTATAGGCCGGGCGCTTGGCCAGGAGCTCCTTCAATTGCGCCACCACGGCGCCCTCGCAACGCCTGAAATCTTCATCCAGGGCCCAGCGGCCGTAGACTTCCGGGTCCTCCCGCCACGGCTCCAGGCATCCATAGCGCTCGCGCGCCGCATCGGCCGCTTTTGGATCGACCTGATCGAGAAATCCAAGCACGGCGGCGATCGATGCGGACAGGCTGTACATATCCAGCCCGTAAAATCCGGTGCGCTCCATCGGCTGCTTCGAGGTGTTGTGCTGGCGCAGCCAGGTGAGGAAATCCGCGACTTCCACGTTGCGCCACATCCACATCGGAAAGCGCGTGAACGGCGTCTCGGCGTGTTTTGCCGGTGGCAAGCCGCGTGCCTGCCGATCGATCACCGCCGCATCCGGCCAATCGCCCTCGATGGCGATGATGTTGAAGCCATGCGCCTCGATCAGGTGGCGCGTGATGGCCGCACGGGCGCGATAGAACTCCGAGGTGCCGTGCGTGGCTTCGCCCAGCAATACGATGCGCTTGTCGCCGAAGCGATCGAATAGACGGCCAAACGCCGCATCATCCAGGTCCGGCAGGGTTTCGGCCGCTTCGGCAATGCGCTGCGCAGGCGTGAGGCGCCGGGGCGAGAGCGGGCCATCCCGCGTGTCCGCCGGCTGTGCGGCTTTCGCATCGCCGGCATCGTGCCAGCCCTGCGCGCCGATCAACGGCACGAACTGCACCGCCGCGAGCCTTTCTTCCTCGTAGTCGTCCTCGCCACGGCGCAGGATGCGGATCAGATATTGCCGGGTGCGCGACATGCCCACCGGCATCACCAGGCGCCCGCCGATGGCCAGCTGTTCACGCCACGCCACCGGCACGTCCGGGCCACCCGCGGAAGCCAGGATCACGTCGTAAGGCGCGCCTTGCGGCCAGCCGAGCGTGCCATCGCCCACGTGCACGGTGACGTTGCGGTACTGCAATTGCCGCAATATCTCGCGCGCGTGTTCTGCCAATGGACGATGGCGCTCGATCGTATCCACCCGCGCCGCCATGTCGCCCAGTACGGCGGCGGCATAACCGGAACCGGTGCCGATTTCCAGCACGCGATCGTCCTTGTCGACGTCGGCCGCTTCAGCCATCAACGCCACGATGTAGGGCTGCGAAATGGTCTGGCCTTCGCCGATCGGCAATGCGCCGTCCTCGTACGCGGCGTCGCGCAGGTTTTCCGGCACGAACGCTTCGCGCGGCACGTGTTTCATCGCCGCCAGCACCACCGGGTCATGCAGTCCGCGGCCGGCGATCTGGCGCTCCACCATCTGCTGCCGAGCTTGGCCGAAGTCGATCACGTCGATGCATTGCGCTGCCAGGACATCGCTAGCGTGCTTGCATGCGCGTCGCGGATACGTCGATGTTTCGGCAGCGGCGCCACCAGGAAAAGTTGACGTTTGTGCAACACGCGCTGGGTAACGCTGCGGCAACGTCAGCTCATCTTCTCCGTTTGCCATGACCCACAAAAAATCACCTCATCCGTCCAACCCCGCCGAAACCATCCATGACCTGGCCGACAGCAAGCAACAACAGGCACAACAAACACCCCACTGGCCCGGTGCGAAGGAACACGCCGAGCCGCAACACGCGCATGCACGACCTGCCGACCAGGCCGTACCGGGCGAAGTCGAAAAAACACCGCCATCCAAATCCGGCTACGAGCGCAGCGACATCAACCAGCGGCATCACTGACAACAGGTATCGAGGTACTGGGACGCACCGGTGAATGCGCTCGGATGGCTGTTCCTGCTCAGCGCGCTGTTGTTGGCCACGTCGTTGTCGGCGGGCTGGCTGCGCCGCATGCCGGTCACGCCGTTCGTGGTCTACGCGCTGGCCGGGCTGGCGCTTGGGCCCATGCTGCTCGGCTATGCGCGCATCGACCTCATGCAACGCGCGCACTGGCTGGGCGCCATCAGCGAAGGCGTGCTGGTGGTGTCCTTGTTCCTCACCGGCCTGAAATTGCGCGTGCCGTGGCGCCACCCCGCATGGCGTGCAGGATTGCGCCTGGCCGTGCCCGCGATGGTGCTGAGCGTGGCCGGGCTCGCCTGGGCCAGCCATGCGCTGCTCGCCCTCTCCTGGCCGATCGCACTGGTATTCGCAGCCATCGCCGCTCCCACCGATCCCGTGCTGGCCAGCCTGGTGTCGGTCGACAACGCGCGCGACGATGACGCTTTGCGCGTTGCCCTGTCCAGCGAGGCGGGCTTGAACGACGGCACCGCCATGCCTCTCCTGTTGCTTGGCATGTTGCTGCATTCGGGCAAGGCGGACACCGGCGCGATGTGGCATTGGTTATGGCGTGACGTGTGCTGGGCGTTGCCGGCGGGTTTGGCCATCGGGTTTTTATTGGCGCGCCTGATCGGCATCATCGCCACGCGCGCCAAGATGGCCAGCGGCGATCGCGCACCCAGCGATTTTCTTGCACTGGCGTTGATTGCGCTGACGTATGCATTCGCCAGGGCATTCGACGCGTCGCCATTTCTGGCCGCCTTCGCCGCAGGCGTCGGTTTGCGGCATACCGAGTGGCGGGTGGTGTCGCGCCATCCGCATCCGGACGTGCGGCACGAACGGAAGGACCAGGTCCACCCGCCGGCGGAAATGCTGGTCAATCCGAACCAGCGCAACGAGGTGGCATTGGAACAACCGTCCGCCACCATCGGCCTGGTGGTATCCGATGCCTTGTCGTTCGGCGATACGCTGGAACGCTTGCTTGCCGTGGGCATGGTGCTGTTGGTCGGCATTGCGTGTTCCGGCGGATGGAGCGGCGACGGCGCACTGATGGCCTTGCTGCTGTTCGTCGCGATACGCCCGCTCTCCACCTGGATCGCCACCGTCGGCGCACGCATGCCGCCGGTACGCCGCCTGCTGGCAGGATGGCTGGGCATACGCGGCATCGGCAGCCTCAATTATCTTGGCTATGCATTGACGCACGGTGTGCCGGCCTCCGTGGCGCCGAAACTCACCGGCATGGTGACCACGCTGGTGGTGTTGAGCATCGTGGTGCATGGGGCGAGTTGCCAGCCGTTGTTGGCGTGGCGCGAGCGGCGCTTGCGGGAAAGGGGCAAGCGACCATCGTAGGTTGATCATTTACGCCGATCATGCAACGTGCTTCCTCCCCTGCTTGCACCTGATTTAGCGTCGAGCCCAGCGACACGAGGTGCAATCCCCTCCCTGCGTCAGCAGCGGAGGGCTAGGGGCTGAGGTATCCCCACGTTTTTTGCTCGTCATTCCGGCGAAGGCCGGAATCCAGTGCAAATACGCGGTGCGCAGCACTCAGCATAAAAAGGTAATGTGTGCTGCGCACGCGTACTTAGACTGGATTCCGGCCTTCGCCGGAATGACGATGCGCTTCGAAATGGGCTCGATGTAGCCCCTGATTCTTTCTGGACAATTGCCAAAAAAACGTGGGGATACCTCAGCCCCAACCCTCCGCTGCTGACGCAGGGAAGGGAGCAGATCACGGCTACGCGTCATATAGACGCTGGCACTTCAGGCAATAGAAACTCCGCCGCTTGCGCTTCCCAAGATAGCCCCGCGACAGTGGAATCCGATGCACCGGACACAAGCTCTGGTTGTGCACCAGCCAATGCTTGCGCAATACATGCGCCTTCTTCCAATCCAGGAAACGAAAGCTGTACGCCCTCGCCTGCGCCACGATCTCATTGGCCTTGCGCGCCGACAGCGCCCCCACGCGTGAAAGCGGATGCACCTTGCACAGGTACAGCACTTCGTTCTTGATGATGTTGCCGACGCCAGCGAACACATCCTGGTCGAGCAAGGCATCGCACACGAAGGTATCCGGTGCGGCACGGAACAGCTTCCGCACCCGCTTCTCGTCCCACGCATCGGACATGATATCGACGCGCCAGTCGTAGACCTCGTCGACATCGCCTTCAAGCAGCTTGACCGAACCGTTGTAGAAATTGAGCGAGCCATTCGGGAACACCAGCCCCAACCGCGGCACGATGTTGCGCTGTTCGTTGATCAGATAACTGCCGAACATCAGCAGATGCACACGCACGTAGAAACCATCGAACAGGATCAAGGTCTGCTTGCCGAAGCTGCGCAGGTCCAGCACGCGCTGCTGGTCCAGCCGTTGCATGGCGATCTTGGCATTGCCGTAGGCACGCAGCACGACCTGGTTGACGAAGATGGAAGCTTCATCGCAAAGAATGGCAATGGAAGGACCTTCAGGCATGCGCCACCTATTGGAGTACGCTCACGGCAGCGATGCCGGCAGTAAGCATGGCCAGCCCCGCGGCAAGCCACGCGAGCTGGTCGCCCACGCATCCGGCATGCAAGGCACGCAAGGCGCGGATGGAAACCTGCGCGGGCCACCACACACGGTTCTTCAACAAGCCCGCGAGGAACAACTGCGCCGCCGCAATCACCAGGGCGATGCCAACCGCCAGCCAGCCGGAGAATTCGCCCACGCTGGCCGCCGGCGGGACGGCAGGCGTTGCGTACGCCTGCTTGGCGCTTAGCACATCCCACGCCGGCATATGCACGAACGTCGCCGCGGCCGCACGCGCCATGCGCTCCAGTGGCATCGCGGCACCCACGTTTGCGCATACCAGCACCAGCGCCGGCAGCAGCATCAACAGCCAGGAGCGGTCACCGCGTTCCGATTCCTTCGGTAACGGCGACTTGCCCGCGGGCAACTCCCCCTTGCCGAGAAAAATCCGTATGCCGGCGCGCAACACGGCGCCACCGGTAGTCGCCGACGAAATAATGATGATCGGCCCGAGCCAATCGTCGCCCGCCAGTTTTGCTGCGCCTTCCACCGCCTCCGCGCCGGATCCCATGATGCCGATCGGAAACCCGGCCAGGCACAAGCCGGCGACGAAGAAACAGCACGCCAGCACCGGGCGTCCGCGCGCGCGGCCATACAGTTCCAACTCATCCACGCTATCGAGCACCGCGGCCAGCATGCCCGCCGCCATGAACAGGCACGCCTTCACCATGCCATGGCCGAGCATGTAGAGCAGCCATCCCGCAGTACCTTGCACGGTGATCAGGCTGAGTGCGGCCAGCATCACGCCAACGTGGCTCACGGTGGAATACGCCAGCAAGCGCTTCACGTGCGTTTGCTGCAAGGCCATGAAACCGCCGACGATGGCGGTGACCGCGCCCAGCGGAACCAGCAGCCCGTGTGCCAGCGAGACCACCGCCGGCACGCCGGCAAACACGATGGTCAGCAGGCGACCGAGCCCGAACAGGCCTACCGGCACCATCACGCCGGAAAAAATCACCGATACCGGCGATGGCGCCACCGCATGCGCATCCGGCAGCCAGAAATGGAACGGCACGCCGGCGGCCTTGATCAGCATCGCCGCGCTCATCAACACAAACGAACCGCAGGCCAGCACCTCGGCATGGCGTTGCGCGAGGATTTTCCCCACCAGTGCCATATCCAGCGCACCCGTCGCCGCATATGCCAGGCCCACGCCCGCCATCATCAGGAAGCTGCCGATGGTATTGATCACGGTGAAATTGAGCGCACCTTCCAGCGCGGCGTCTTCCAACCGGTACCCGGTGAGCGCGAAAGCGATCACGCTCATCGTCTCGAACCACACGAAAATGTTGAACAGGTCATGCGTGAGGCAGAAGCCGATCATCGCCGCGCAGAACATCAGCATCAATGCGTGGAAATGCGCGCGCACTTCTTCGAAGTAATGCCAGGTAAAAAGAAAGGTGAGCGCAAACAGGCCGGCAATGAAGGCACTCGCGCCCGCCCCGGCACCATCCACCACGAAACTGATGCCCAGCACCGGCCCGTGCGCCGGCCCCCATCGGCCATACCAGTACGCCAACGGGGCATGGGCTGACGCATGCGCCAACCACATGCATTCCACGCAAACCGCTGCGCATACGAGCACCGCCAAGGCATCGACCGCGCGGCGCGGCACCAGCTTTTCCACCAGCAAGGCAAGTGCTGCCGCCAGCAGCGGCACCACCACCGGCAGCGGTATCCAGTGCAGCGGGTTCAAGGAACGGGCTCCAGTTCTTCCGGATCGAGCGTTTGGCGCCGCTTGTGCAATTGCAACGCCAAGGCGAGCAATAGCGCCGAAACGGCGGCGCCCACCACCACGTCGGTAAGCACCAGCGCCTGCATCACCGGATCCACCGCCGGCGTTCCGGGTGGATGGTCATAGAAGATCGGCGGTCCGGCATGCCAAACGAAGCCAATCGCCAGCAACACCACGTAAGTGCCCGACTGCACCACCGACAGGCAGCCGATCAGATGCACGTAGTGACGGCTGGTGATCATGCCGTAGATGCCGATCGCCATCAGCCACGCGGCGGCCAGCCAGGGCAGCAGGCGCAGCAACGTCACGACTCGCCCTCCTCCGGCTGGCGCGTTTCCTCCAGGAATTCCACCAGCGCGTTGACGAAGCCACCGGTGATCGCCATGCCCACCGCGACATTGAACAACGGAATCAGGCCCCCGCCGGTGAGCGACTTCGGTTCGCCCTGCGGCAGCACGTTTTCCAGAAAGCCCGTGCCAAACGCCATCGGCAACAATCCCACTCCCACACAACCTATGGCGCCGAGCGCTTCAAGCATTTGCATCACGATCGGCGGCGTCACCTGCCGCCAGCTGCGATAGCCATCGCCCAGGAACAACAGCAGCAACGCCGAGGCAAGCATGGCGCCCGCTTGAAAACCGCCACCCGGCGTCAGCTGGCCGTGCGCCATCACGTAGATCGAAAACGCGATCGTCGCCGGCAGCATCCAGCGGACCAGCAGCGCTACCGCCTCGCTACGCGCCGGCAGCCGGCGCCCATCGGTACGGATCGGCTTGCGCGAGGCGTCTTCGCCACGGCCGCCGCGCAACAGCACTGCAAGCCCGGTGATGGCCGCGACGAAGATAAATTCCTCGCCCAGCGTATCCGCGCCGCGCACGTCGAAAATGATCGCCGTCACCACGTTGGTAGCCTGCCGCATATAAGGCACGTGCGCGTTGACGATGGCGCCATACGCCGGCAGCTGATCGCCAAAGGCCGGCATGCGCAACGCCACCAGCACCGCCGCCGGCGCCAGCACGATCAGCGCGAGGATGGACAGGCCATAACGCAGCGCTCTGCGGTGTTTCATCGCGGCACGTTCCTGCGCCCGCCGCCGCGCGTGGCAGCGAGCACGGTGAGAAACATCACCGGCACCAGCGCGGTGCCGACGGCGATTTCCGAGTAGGCAACGTCGGGTGCCTGCAGCAGCAGGAACAACATCGAGAGGAACAAGCCATGCACGCTGATCATCAGCACCTGCCGCCCCGGCCGGCGTGTAAACGCCACCAGCGCGCCGCTGATCATCACCAGGATCAAACAACCGGCCACGGCGAGTTTCATGCTTCCCCTCCTTTGCTCGGACGCATCAGCCGGCCCAGGGCATGCGCAACGCCAATGCTTACCAATGCATTGACCAGCCACAGGAAGGCCACTTTCACCGTGCCCAGGCTCATGCCGGTTTGCAGCCCCGTCACGATCAACAACAGCGGTGACGCCGCCAACGGCGCAAAGCTCACGGCATGCAGGCGATCCATGCCGCGTGGAAGGCGCAGCAAGGCCGCCGCCGCGATCCAGCAGCATGCCACCAGCAAGACCAGCACAATGGCGATCAGCACATTCACATCCAGCGCTCCATGTAGAAGCTGTAAGCGAACGTTCCGGGCAAACCCAGCAAGGTCATCGCCAACGCCAGGTCGATGTACGAGGGCTGCTGCATCGCCAGCGCAATCAGGACAAACACGATCGCCACCAAGGTGCTGATGAACTGGATCGCCAGCGGCAGGGTGCGCAGCGGACCACGGCGCGCCGCGATCACCCCCGCCAACAACGGCGGCATCAAGGCGAAGATCGCTATCCAGTACATGCCGTTACTCCGACCGCGTGGTGCCTTCGGCACGATGCACCCGCAACGCGTCGTGGTGTGCTTCGACAGCGTAAGCCAAGGGTCCGAAGGACGTGGCAAGAATCGCCAGTGCGCGGCGTTTTGGAATAACGCGCACGTGCGTATCGCGCACCAGCAGCGGCGCCGGCTCCATCACCTGCTTGCCAAAGCGGCCGCGCCATACCGCGGCAAGCACGTGCCATGCCCCTTGCGGGACGTCGCGCACCGCGCCTTTTGCCGCCAGCTTCAGGATGTGAAGCGGTCGTGGCGTACCGATGAAGCGAAAAGCGGAGCGATGCATCAGGCGTGCATGCACCCACGCCGCCATGCCACCGGCGAAGGCCGCAACCATGATTTCTGCAAACGATGTGCTGCCCGCAAACAGCAGACAGATGGCGCCAAGCAGGATGGCTTCGAGGGGTAAGCGCCACATCTCGTTTCACGCGCTGCTGAAGGTGCGACGGATTTTTCCACCCCGTGCGTAGATGAAATGGCTACAGCTGAGTTTGGCAACGCACGTAGGCCAGGATGTAATCCAGGCTGCGAACTGTTGAGGCTGCCGGCTGAAAACGTGATGCCCCAGCCACAAAAGCTGCACAGCCTCTGCACACCGCTCTGCCTAGGTTCGCAGATGACTCGCGTCGCGCAACAAAGACGCATGGCATCCACGCACGCTGCACGTCTTCACGGCTACTTCGGCAGCGTCACGCACAACCGGAGTTCAGCGCATGAGCAAGCCAACTGTCGGAGACTTCATCGTCGAGCGATTGCACGAATGGGGCATTCGCCGCATCTACGGCTACCCGGGTGACGGCATCAACGGCGTGTTCGGTGCATTGAATCGCGCGAACGGAAAAATTCAGTTCATCCAGGCGCGGCATGAGGAAATGGCCGCGTTCATGGCCTCCGCGCATGCCAAGTTCACCGGCGAGTTGGGCGTGTGCATCGCAACCTCCGGCCCCGGTGCGGCGCACCTGATCACCGGGCTTTACGACGCGCGCATGGATCACATGCCGGTGCTGGCGATTACCGGCCAGCAGGCGCGCGCATCACTGGGCGGCCACTACCAGCAGGAACTGGATCTGCCGGCCATGTTCAAGGACGTCGCCGGCGCCTTCGTGCAATCCGCCGCGGTGCCGGCGCAAGTGCGCCATATGGTGGATCGCGCCGTGCGCATTGCGATGGCAGAGCACACGGTGACGGCGATCGTGTTGCCCAATGACTTGCAGGAACTTCCGTTCGAGCCACCGGGGCGAAAACATGGCACGGTGCATTCGGGTGTCGGCTATCACAAGCCCAAGACGCTGCCGTATGACGATCAATTGCGTCGCGCCGCCGAGGTGCTCAACGCCGGCAAGAAAGTGGCGATACTGGTCGGCGCCGGCGCGCTGCGTGCTACGGACGAGGTGATCGCCGTCGCCGAAAAGCTGGGCGCCGGTGCGGCCAAAGCGCTGCTCGGCAAGGCTGCGTTGCCGGACGATCTGCCGTGGGTAACCGGCTCGATCGGCCTGCTCGGCACCGAGCCCAGCTACAAGATGATGATGGAATGCGACACCTTGCTGATGATCGGCTCGGGCTTCCCCTATTCCGAATTCCTGCCGCAGGAAGGACAGGCGCGCGGCGTGCAGATCGACATCAAGGCCGACATGCTGAGCCTGCGCTATCCGATGGAAGTGAACCTGGTCGGCGACAGCGCCGAAACACTCCGCGCACTGCTGCCGTTGCTGCATAACAAGGAAGATCGCGCGTGGCGCCAGACTATCGAGAAGTGGATGGCGGACTGGTGGCAGAAACTGGATGCGCGCGCCAAGGCCAAGGCCGAAAACGGCGTGAATCCACAACGCACGGTATCGGAGCTTTCGCCGCGCATTCCCGCCAATGCGATCGTCACCAGCGATTCCGGCTCCGTCGCCAACTGGTATGCGCGCGACCTGAAAGTGCAGCGCGGCATGATGTGTTCGCTATCCGGCGGCCTTGCCTCGATGGGGGCGGCGGTGCCGTACGCGATTGCGGCGAAGTTCGCCTATCCGCAACGTCCGGTGATTGCACTGGTCGGCGATGGCGCGATGCAGATGAACAACATGGCCGAGCTGATCACCGTGGCCAAGTACTGGAAGGAATGGAGCAACCCGTGCTGGATCTGCATGGTGTTGAACAATGCCGACCTCAACCAGGTCACCTGGGAACAGCGTGTCATGGAGGGTGATCCGAAGTTCGAGGCCTCGCAGGAGATTCCTTCCATTCCTTATCACCGCTTTGCCGAATTGATCGGCTTGCGCGGCATTTACGTCGACGATCCCGAACGGCTCGGTGCCGCGTGGGACGAGGCGCTCAAATCCGATCGCCCGGTGCTGATCGAAGTGAAGGCCGATCCGGAAATCCCGCCACTGCCGCCGCACATCACGCTGGCGCAGGCGAAGGCGTTCGCATCGACACTGATGAAGGGCGATCCGGAGCAAGGAAGCATGATGCGCGATACGGCGCGGCAGGTGCTGAGTGCGGTATTGCCGGGGCATAAGGATAAAGAGTGAAGGATGTTCCAGTCGCGAGGAGTTTTGTTTGTCATTCCGGCGAAGGCCGAGGCGCTTTACAACAGCGAAGCTGGTCAATCCAGTCAAACATGGCGTGCGCAGCACACGACATAAAGGTTTTGTGTGCTTCGCACGACGTATTTCACTGGATTCCGGCGTTCGCCGGAATGACGAGCGAGAGTTTCCGGCGACAACGAAACTGGATGACCTGTGAGGAAGGCTTGCGAATAAGCCATGAGGATCAACCGCCAACAAAAAACCGCCGCAGCCTGGGCGCTGGCAGGCGTAGCCGCCGCCGCAGTGCTTGCCCGCTATGCCCCCGTCGCACCCCGCCGCCGCAAGCCTGCGCGGGGCTTGCACATCGACACCTCGCGCGCGTTCAACCGCAGCTCCGCCCTGCTCGCCTGCTCCGTGCTCACCGATAGCGCGATGGAGCACTACCGCGGCTCGTTCTCCAACCCTGCGATGTACATTCCGCCGGTGGTCGCCACGTTTTCCTTGCTGGCCGGGCTACACGGTGGCGCCGATCGCCATGCGCAAACGCATACCGTGCGCCATGCGATTTATTGGGGGGCAGCGCTGACCGGTGTCGCCGGAACCGGTTTTCATATCTATAACGTGATGAAGCGGCCCGGTGGCTGGAGCTGGCAGAACCTGTTCTACGCCGCGCCACTCGGTGCGCCAGCGGCGTTGCTATTGTCAGGTGCCTTGGGTGCCGCCGCAGAACGCTTGCGCAATCAGCCTGCACAATCGCCGCGCCTGCTCGGCATGCCGGCGGGCAAGGCGTTGGGCCTGTTGAGCGGCATTGGCCTTGCCGGCACTGCGGCCGAAGCGGCGCTGCTGCATTTCCGCGGCTCGTTCCAACACAAGGCGATGTATGCACCGGTCAGCGTACCGCCGGCAGCGTCGGCACTATTGCTGCATGCCTCGCTCGGCAAACCGCAACCTCGCTGGCTGGCGCGCGTGGTGTTGCAGCTGACCTGGCTGATCGGCTGGCTCGGCGCGGCGTTCCATATACGTGGCGTGGCGCGTCATCACGGCGGCTGGCGCAATTGGAGCCAGAACATCTACAACGGCCCGCCCCTGCCCGCGCCGCCGAGTTTCGCCGCCCTCGCACTGGCCGGGCTGGCAGCGTTGCGATTGAGAGAGAGCGAACGGCGATGAACCTGTATACCTCGCGCTATCCCGGTTATGACGTGCTGCAACGGCGCGACACGCCGTCGTGGGACGACATCACGCGCAAAGTGATCGAACAACGCATGGCCACGCCGTCCGATCCGCAATTTCTCGATGCGGTGCGTTGGCGTGCACTGGAAGCGCTGTGCGCGTGCATCATCCCGCAACCGTCGGACCGGCCGCAGATACCGCTGGCCGGCATGCTCGACGCGCGCCTGAAGGCGAACGCCGGCGACGGTTTTCGCTATGCACGCCTGCCCCCGCTGCGCGAGGCATGGTGCATTGGCCTCGCAGCCCTGGATGAAGAAAGCAAAGTCCGCCATGGCCTGCCCTTCGCCAGCATCGAACGCGACCAGCAAAATGCGTTGTTGAAACACATCCAGCACGGCGAACTTGCCAGCGCCTTCTGGCAAGGCATGGACCCGCAGCTGTTCTTTTCGCAACGCATATTGCCGGATATTTGCGGCGCGTATTACTCGCATCCTTATTCCTGGAACGAGATCGGCTTTGGCGGCCCGGCCAATCCGCGTGGCTACGTGCGCATGTATTACGACCGCCGCGATCCGTGGGAGCCGGCCGAAGCCAAGCCGGGCAAAGAGCGCGAAGCCCTGCGGGAAAACCGCCGTGTCCGCTGATCCTCAACACAAGCCGCGCGGCAAGCATGGCCGCGCACCGGATGTACTCCGCGTCGGCGGGTGGATGCCGATGCGCGAATACCCGCAGGACGAGGCGGTGGATTTCGCCATCGTCGGCACCGGCGCGGGCGGCGGCACCCTCGCCTGCCGGCTGGCCGAAAAAGGCTTCAAGGTCGTCGCCTTCGATGCCGGGGCCTGGTGGCGGCCGCTGGAAGAATTCGCTTCCGACGAATCGCACCAGAAAAAACTGTTCTGGACCGACGAACGCCTGTGCGACGGCGAAGATCCGGTCAAGCTCGGCAACAACAACAGCGGCAAAGCGGTCGGCGGCAGCATGGTGCACTTTGCGATGGTGTCGCTGCGCTTTCGTCCCGAATGGTTCAAGGCGCGTACTGCGCTCGGCTACGGTGCGGACTGGCCCCTGGATTGGCGCGAGATGTGGCACTACTACGCCATGGTCGAGGACGCGCTGAAAATTTCCGGACCGGTGAATTACCCATGGGGCCCGCATCGCGGCCGCTATCCCTATCGCGCGCATGAATTGAATGCTGCCGCGCTGGTGCTTGCACGCGGTGCCGAAGCGATGGGCGTCAAGTGGTCGCCCACGCCGCTCGCCACCCTTTCCGCACCGCGCGGCTTGGCGCATCCATGCGCGTATCGCGGCTTCTGCGTTTCCGGCTGCGCCACCAATGCCAAGCAGAGCACGATCAACGTATGGATTCCACGGGCGGTGCAGGCCGGCGCGGAAATTCGCGACCTGGCCATGGTCGGCCGCGTTGTGGTGAACGATGCGGGCCGCTGCACCGGCGTGGAATATTTCCGCGAAGGGCGTTGGCAATTCCAGCGCGCGAAGAACGTCGTCGTCGCCGGCTATGCCGTCGAAACGCCGCGCCTGCTGCTGAATTCGGCCAGTGGCCGCTTCCCCGATGGCCTTGCCAACAGCTCCGGCCTGGTCGGCAAGAACTTCATGGTGCAATCCAACCAGGCGGTATGGGGCCTGATGGATGAGGAAATCCGCGCCTACAAAGGGCCGCCTTCGTTGTCGCTGACCGAACATTGGAACTACACCGACGAAGGCAAGGATTTCTTCGGCGGCTACTGCTACATGGCGCAAGGTCCGCTGCCCGTATTGTGGTCCATGACCGAAAGCCGCCGTGGCCTGTGGGGCGACGCACTGGTGCAGGAGATGCAGCACTACAACCATCAGGTCGGCTTGAAGATGGTCGGCGAAACCATGCCGCAGGAACGCAACCGCATCACCCTCGCCGACGAGAAAGACCAGTACGGCCTGCCTATCGCCCGCGTCACGCATTCGTATTGCGACAACGACCGCCGCATGATCAACCATGCGCTGGATTTCATGGACAAGGCACTCGCCGCCGCGGGTGCGAAAGACATCTGGCGCGAAACCGACGACACCTGCCACATCAACGGCAGCTGCCGCATGGGCAGCGATCCGCGCAGCAGCGTGGTGAACGCCGATTGCCGCAGTTGGGACATTCCCAACTTGTGGATTTGCGACGGGTCGGTATTTGTGACCGTGGGCGGCGTGAATCCGTCGCTGACCATCCAGGCGATTGCATGCCGCACGGCGGACAGGATCGAAGCGTTGGCGGCGCGTGGGGAGTTGTACTTGTAGGCCGGAATAAAACCCCAGCTTTCATATGCACTGCAATTGAGGGCTGCATCCCTGCCGGCGTACGTGGCGCTGCCGACACCGGCAGTTCGACACGCCATCCCAGCCGATGCAGCGCATCCCTAAAACGTAAGCCAGCCTTCACATACCAATCACGACAACCACTTCACAGTCCAACAGTGGTTGGACAGGGGGCAACAGGGGGATGCCAATGCACGGGTAGCCGTGAACGCCAGGTTCCTGGGGTGCGGTTGTCTGCGAATGTAGTTTCCCGATAGCTGGGCCTCGTGCGGCGGCCGTCTTGCCGAGCGCGAGGGATTTTTTTGCGCGGCGTCCCCCGTTCCTCTACCGGTCGACTCATCTTTGAAATAAAGATGGCTGTTTTCGCGTGGGCTGCTTTTGCGCGAAACCCGTGCTCAATCGCCGGCACCATCCACGCAACGGGCCATCCTGCCTGTAGGTAATCGCACGGCAGCGACATGTGACAGCCGGCATTTCAAATTCGTTTCGACAAACGCGTTATTGGCTTTCATCTCACTACTCGATGGAGAGACACATGACCACGTTGTCCCTCAGTGCATCCGTTACCGAGACGCCTCCGCTAACGGTCGCCCAGCTTTATTCCCCCCCGTCCACCCCCGGTAACGTGGGTTTGTGCCTTTCGGGCGGTGGCACGCGTGCCTGCAATGCCGGCATGGGACAGCTTCGCGCCCTGGCGAACATACAGGCCAACGGGGCAAGCCTGCTCTCGCAGATCAGAGCCCTCTCGACCGTATCGGGAGGATCCTGGCTTGGCGTGCCCTACCAATACATGCCATCGGCGGGGCCGGCGGACGCCGATTACCTGGGCACCTACAACGACGATCAGGGCGCATTGACCGTGGCGGCCCTGGCCAGCTTGCCGAAAGGCAACGCCGGCAATCCGATGACCACCTTCATGTTTTCGCTGGAAGGGATCGCCGGAACCGCGATCTTGCTCTATGAGTTATTCCAGAATCTTCAACCGGACAGTCCGCTGCCGGCAAACATGCTGTGGCAGACGGTGATCGGCTTGAACATTCTCGATTCCTACCATCTGTTCGATATGGATGTCCAAGCCGGCGGCCTGCCGCAAGACATGTTCTCGGCCACGGCAGCCTCGCTGCAGGACATCGTGAACGCCAACGGCAGCCTGTCGTCGGAAACGGCTTATCTGTTTGCCGATCAGGTCGACACATTGCGCGCGCAGCGACCTCTGCACATTTGCAACATGGGCATGTTCGTCGACGTTCCCGGTGTTCCCTTTCAACTGCTGGCGCCGGTGCAAGCCAACGGATTGATCACCGGCGTAGTCGGCAAGCCCGCGCACGCCACCGACGCCAATGGACTTCAAGTGGGCGGCGGCGGTGTTCAATCGTTCGCTTACAACTCGTCCTTCGCATCGCAATCCGGCGACGTTGCAAGCATCACGCAGTCGCGCCAGTGGTCGCTCACCGACATCATGGGTACTAGCAGCGTGGCGTTCGCCGAAAAGGTAAAGGACCAGATCGCACAGTGGGAATCCGATCCGGCGCAATTCTTCGCATGGTTCGTAAAAGAGGGGAAAGCCATTCTGCAGTGGATCGAGGACCATCTGCCTCTCGAACTGCAAGCTCCCGCAAAAGCGATCGCCGCACGCGGTGCGCAGAGCGTGGAATCGGCGGCCAGCTTCAGCTTTCCCAATCCCGAAGACCTGGTGCCCGAGTACCCCTCATGGCCCGCGGCCGGCGGCGCCGCCAATCCTAATCCGAACACCTACGCCGACGGCGGCAGTCTCGAGAACACTGGCCTTGCCAGCTTGCTCGCCTACGGTGACATCGGCAGCGCCATCGTCTGCGTCAACTCGGAAACGGCGATGGTGCAAGGAAGTGCCGGCATCTCGAACGGGCAAGGTGGTTGGGTCCAGGGAACCACGGTGATCGTCGACGACGCAGTACCGCCCCTGTTCGGCTATCAACCCTACGACGACACCCTCGGGTACGTGCCGTATTCGTCGGGCAAGGTCAGCCCGGAAAACCAGCTCTTCGGCAACAACCAAGTGTTCGCCAGCACCGAATTCGCCGGGTTCCTGTGCGGATTGTGGGAAGCGGCAGGCAGCGCCGCGCCCGCCACGCAACCGGCGATCTTCTCGCAGAGCCTGACCGTGCAGGCCAATACGTGGTTCGGTGTAACGGCCGGCAACGCACCGATGACGATCGTATGGGTGTACCTCAATTACGCGAGCGACTGGGGCGCGTTGTTCGACAACAACCAGCCGGTCCAGCAGATCATCGACGCGGAAATATCCGCCAACCATTTCCCGCACTACGACACCTTTTCTACCCAGTTATCGGCGACGCAGATCAATCTGCTCGCGCACCTGACGTCGTGGTCGCTGGTCACTGCCGAACAAAACAGCAGCGTTTTTTCCAGCCTGTTCAAGTCGTAGCTCACCCTTTCAAGCGGCCTGCGCTGAGCGGCACGACCTCTTCCGTGTGGCTGTATCCCAAAGACGAAGGAGTAACTTGGCATGAGCGAAGTTGTCTACAACACCTACTACACCCTGTACATGCAACAGGGCGTCAATCAATACTTGTCCTGGAAATCCATCCTGTTTTGGGCTTATCTATACGATAGCCCCAAGGATTTATGGTTCATCAAGGTCAACGGCGCCAACAGCGGGCCGGTCATGACCGGGGACGTCTTGCAAATTGCCTGTCACCTTTTCATTCCCGGCCGAATCGCACTTCTACAGAGCCGGGGCTTGAACGACTGGACCGCGCAGTGGGCCAGCGTCTCCTCCAGCACGGTCATGCAATGGCAGATATGGAAGGATGCGGACAAGACGCCGGGGCAGTCGATCAACGTGGACGATACGGTCTATTTCACCAATGTCGGTTACGACAACAACGTGCTTATTCAATACCTGCCGCAGTATCCGGACTATTTGACCACCGGACCTGGCACCGTCCCATGCCAGTTCCAGATTCAACCGGAAGGCGGCTCGCAGCTCGCCCGCAGCGAGGGTGCCGTGCCGAAGGATACGGTCGAGGAAGCGGTTGCTTAAGGCAACACTGACCAAGTATCGCAGCCGCAATGATGTCCGCATCGGCGACATGATGGCATTCGAATTCCCTTGATCGCTGATGCGTACAAACTCGTGGATGTTGTTCAACACGCAGGCTGGGATGGAATCCCAGCCTCGCGATGCCAACGCATGCCGGGATTTCATCCCAACTGCATGGGCGCACGCGGCCTTGAAGCAACCGACGTCAAAATACCGGGGGCGGCAAGGTATGCGACGGCGGTGTCCGCACCAAACCCAGCAAATCATCGCTCAGCATCGCCCCGTGCGTGGCGAACAAACCATGCCCGGCTCCTTCATACGCCCGCAGCACACTCCCCGGCAGCATGTCCGCCGTACGTTTTCCGTTCGTCGCAAACGGCGCAACGCGATCCTCGGTACCGTGGATCACCAGCGACGGCAGATTGATGGCGGCGCCCATGTCGCCGGTAAATTCCGTATCGGCAAACGCACGCACGCAACCGATCATGGCGATGCGCGAGGCAGGCTCGGCGAGTGATTTCACCCAATCGACCATCACGCGGCTGACGCCGGTGCCGTCCATGATCTGATCGACGAATTGATCGAGATAGGCAAAACGATCGGCGCGGATGCGCGTGCAGATATCGTCGAACCTGGCTTCATCGGCGCCGTCGGGATTGTCCTTGCTCTTGATCATGCTGGGCGTCACCGCGCTGACCAGCGCAAAACGAGTGACGCGCTGGCCAAGGTGCCGGCTCATGTAGCGCACCGCCTCGCCGGCGCCCATCGAAAAACCCACCAGGGTCACGTCGTGCAAATCGAGCGTTTCCAGCACGGCCTTGAGATCATCGGCAAAGCGATTGAAGTTGTAGCCGTCGGCAGGCTTGGACGATTTACCGAAGCCGCGGCGATCATAGGTAATCACGCGGCAGCCCCCACTGGCCAGTGCGAATACCTGCTCTTCCCACATGGCGTGGTCGAAGGGATAGCCATGCAGCAGCACCACGGGCGGTCCGTAGCCGATGTCCTCGTAGTACAGCTCGATCGGGCGACCCAGACTATCCGTTTCGACCTGTAGCATGCTCATGGGTTTCTCCTGTCTTCCGGTGAAATTAGCGTTGCGGCGATGAAGATGGCGTCGCCGTACACCGTTTTTCTACGATTCCTGCGCGCCTGGCGGAGGCCCTGGCAACGGTTTTGCATCCTGCGGAGGAAGCAGGTAGCTGGTGTGCGGATTGGCCATCTCGATGCCCGCCTCGCGAAAATGCTGCGTGATGCGCCGGTTGAGTTCGCGCTGCACGCCCCAGCGTCCTTTGTCGAGGCATTGCATCTGTCCGACGATGGTCACTTTCGAGCCATCCATCGCGTCGACACCCCAGATTTCCAGGTCCTTGAGAATCAGGTCGCGGAACGCCGGGTCGCTGCGCAGCTCCTTGCCGACGTTGGTCAGCTCAGCCATCGCACGATCGACGTCGCTGCCGTAGGCGATGCTGACGTTCATCGACGCGTTGCCGATGCCGCGGTTGGTGTTGTTCACCGTGGTGACGGAACTGAAAGGAATGGTGTACAGCGAACCATCCCCGCCACGCAGCCGCACGGTGCGCACGGATAGATACTCCACCGTGCCGGAAACGCCGGCCACGGTCACCCAGTCGCCCACCTGCATGGCGTTTTCCATCAACAGGAAAATACCGGTGATGAAATCCTGCACCAGCTTTTGCGAACCGAAGCCCAGCGCGACGCCAACGATGCTCGCGCTGGCCAGCAGCGGCGTGGTGTTGATGCCGATCTCGTTCAAGGCCGTCAGCCCCACCACCAGCACGACCAGGATGAGCAGGCCCGTGCGCATCATCGGCAACAGCGTGCGCAAGCGCGCCGCGCGCATCAGGTCGCCCTGCTCGGTCCATATGGTGATACGCCGCTCGATGCTGAAACTCGCCGCTTCCCACACCGCGATCGCGATCACCGTAGCGATCAGGATCGTCAACACCGCCGAGGTAAGGCTGCGACCCACGGCACCGTGCCCAAGCCAGCCGATCGCATCCAGCCCCCACGACTGCAGCAAGGCAATGAGGGTAAGCACGGTGATGAAGAAGGACACAAGCCGGCTGACGATCGGGTAGTACCGCCGCGAAAGCCTGCTGCGCGCATCGCTGGACGCCGAGCTGCTGCCATTGCGGTACCGAAAGGCGCGACCGAGCGCGCCTTGCACGAGGATGGTGATGACGCGCGCGACAATCAGGATGCCGGCCGATACGCCGATGAAATGCATCAGCTTGGGAAAACCGTCTTCCACGCCCAGCGCCCACACCACCCACACGCCAATCACGAACGCCACCGCAAACAACACCCATGCGCGCGACAGCCAATTGCGCGTGGCGGCGATCGGCCCGGTGGCATGGGGCGCGGCGGCAATGGCGCGGCCCACCGGCCCGCGCAGTTTCAGGATAAGGATCACCGCCGCGATGTGCACGAACAGCGACACCAGCTTGATGAACGCCATGCGGCTCGCTTCCCCACCGCCCAATCCGGCCAGCGCGTCGCCCAAGGCCATGCCGAAGGCCGCGGTAAACACGATGCAACGCATCCACAGCAGCACCGTCCTGGTGGTCTGGTGGCTGACGCGCAACACGCACATGCCCGGCCCTTCCGGCGACACCAGCAGACGCAGCACCGCCATCGTGATGCGCGCGCTGATGTACGCATCGATAAAGCTGCTGGCCACGTCGTGCACGCGCTCATCGTCACCACCCACGCCACGCAGCACCAGGCCGGCCACCACAAAGAACACGCCCAGCGGCAGCAGGTTGATCAGCAAGGCGGCCACGGCGAACAGCAGGTGGTGCAGCGTATTCACGTAGCGCGCCGGCTTTGCATGGGTCGGCGGCTTGCGCGGTTTGGCGGCGGTGGCATCGGCGGCAGGCGGACTGCTGGCCGAGTTCTGCTCGCCCACCTGCACGGGCTCGACTTTGTCGACACCATGCTCCTGCGTGTGTACCAGCGCGACGTCGGCCGCTGGCGGCTGCACACCCGCCATGGTCTTGGCCTGCTCGGTCTTCGCCGCTTGCGAAACCTGCGCGGACTTCGCTTCCCGTCGCGCGGCCACTTGTTCGTGCGCCTCGTGCGTGCGATCGCGCTGTTCCACCGCATTGGACTTGGCGACCAGGGCGCGCAAGGGTCGCCGCAGCAGGAAATGCAGCAGCCATTCGAACAACAAACCCGCAGCGAATACGCCTGCCAACGCTCCGGCGGTCTGCAGCAGGAGGTCGCGATCCGCTTGGTTGGCTATATGGCCGCCGGAACGCACGAACATCACGAACAGCGCTGCCAGCGATCGTCGTGCATCATCAAGCTGCTGCGTGAAACCGTCGGCCCACAGGCTGATCTGGCGCAAGCTGCGCGCGATCAGGCCATTGGCCTGGAGCGGTACGATCGACTTGGCTGCAGGTTTGGCAGGCGCGGTCTTCGGCGCAGCAGCTGGCGAGGTTTTGCTTGCCTGGCTTTGACTAACCGCGTGGGTGTCGTTCGTGCTGGATTGAACGCACGGCGCGTTGGCGCTGGTCGATGCGGAAGCTGGATCGGCTGCGTCCCATGCGTGAAGAGGCAAGGCAACGGCCACGCACGCAGCAACGAGCAGACTTATAAAAAGCGTCTGGATAGTTTTCCGGCGATGTCTTTGAACGGGAAAGCGGGCTTCATTCACTGCGGTGTGCGTATCGCCACTTGCCTATGCGCCTCAACCTCGTCATTCCGGCGAAGGCCGGTATCCAGTGCAAACACGTCGTGCGTAGCACGCCGCATAAAAACGATGCTGTGTCCTTCGGACGCTCCATTTGAACTGGATTCCGACGTTCGCCGGAATGACGGGCGAGATAAGCACCACCGGATGTGGCAATGCCTCCAAGCCGTCATCAACTCAATCAACCGTGCACTGCCCACTGTAAACGTCGCGTGCATGAAAAGTTGTTCGCCCATTCATATCGCACGCGACAGTTGAATTTTCGCCTGCACGTCTGCGGGCATTCGTCTCACCGCCTTCACCTTGCCACACCGCCAGCTGTACGGAAGTTTGATCCCCCGCGCCCTAACCTCAAGCATAAGCCACTGCAATCATCGGCGAATCGTCGCCTTGCAGACTTTTTATGAGAATGATTGGATGACTATTACCAAACCCGTACATAGGACTTACCCTTCACATCGCCATCAGAAACGCGAGCTCGGCACGCATCGGCACCGGACCGAATCGCCTGCTGCCGACGCACGCACTGATCGCAGCAGCGCGCGCGTATTGTTCGTCACCACCGAGATGACGGATTTCGTGAAAGCGGGCGGACTGGGCGACGTTTCCGCGGCCCTGCCCCGCGCCTTGTCCAAGCATCACGACGTGCGTGTGCTGATTCCGGGCTATCCAAGCGTGCTTGCCGTATTCGGCGACAGCCTCAAGACAGTCGGCAAGACCCGTAGCCATCACAAGCTGCCGCCTTGCCAGATTGCCGAAGCGCAGTTGAGCGATGGCTTGACCGTGCTGGTGCTGCGCAATGCCGATTTGTATGAGCGCGAAGGTTCGCCTTACGCCGATGCAAGCGGACACGAATGGCCGGACAATGACATCCGCTTCGCCACGCTCTCACGCGCGGCGGCCGAGATCGCGCTGCGCAATGCGCATATGCCGTGGCAGCCGGACGTGCTGCATCTGAACGACTGGCCATGCGCACTCGCGGCGCATTACCTGGACGGCGAGAGCGATGCCGTGCCGAGCGTGCTGACCATCCACAACCTGGCCTACCAGGGAGTGTTTCCGGCATCGACCGCGCTGCACGTCGGCATGTCGGCGCGCCGCCGCATCGAGCACGATCGCCACGGCCGCGTCTCGTTTCTGCACGAGGGCATCGCCAAGGCCACCTATCTCACCACCGTCAGCGAGTGCTACGCCCGGCAGATCACCGAGCCGGCCTGCGGCTGCGGACTGGATGCGCTGCTGCGCAAACGTTCGCTGGACGGCCGCCTCACCGGCATCGTCAACGGCATCGATGCAAGCTGGGATCCGCAGCGCGATGCGGCGCTGACGTCGCCTTTCGCCATCGGCGAATGGGACAAGCGCCAGGAGAATACGCGCCAGCTGCGCGATGAGTTGGGCCTGCGCCAGCAGGACGGTCCGCTGTTCGCGGTGATCTCGCGCATGGTGCAGCAAAAAGGCGTCGACCTGATCTGCGAGGCCGCGCCACAGATCATCGCCGCCGGCGGCCAGCTTGCGCTGATCGGGCGTGGCGATCCGGCCATTGAACGCACCATTGCACGCTTGCCGCGCCGTTTTCCGGGGCGCGTGGTGGCGCATATCGGCTTTGAGGAAGGATTGGCCCGGCGCATGTTCGCGGGCGCGGATTTCCTGTTGATGCCATCGCGCTACGAACCGTGCGGACTCAGCCAGATGTATGCACAGGCCTACGGTTGCCTGCCGCTTGCACACGCCACGGGCGGTCTGGTCGACACCATCGAGGATGGCGTCACCGGCCTGCTGTTCCGCGATGCCACCGTGTCGGAACTGCGCCGCTGCCTGCAGCGCGCGTTCCGTATCTATGCCGAACCGCTGCTGCTCAATGCGATGCGCGGCGCGGCGATGCTGGAGAAGCACAGCTGGGATATCCCGGGCGGGCAATACGCGGCGCTGTATCGCCGCATGCTGCCCAACAAGAATCCGGCCGGCGGGTCCGCCCAAACCGCGCCCGCCCTGCGCAAAGGGGATGCGTATGCCCATTCCTGAGCCAGCAAGCACCGACCTCGGCATGCATGCAGGACTGGTCTTGCGGCTGGCGCGCGAGCGTATCGCGCGCCAATGCCGGACCGGCACGCGGCAGGTTGCCGCGTGAGGGCCGGTGTGGGCATGGCCGTGGCCCCGGCAACGCGCCTTGCCGCATGCATTCCCGCCGAGCCGCTGCAGGCCCTGGACCAGGGACGCAGCGGCACGCCGTTCGAATGGCTGGGTCCGCATCCGCATGGCGATGGCTGGTATGTCGCCACGGCGGCGCACGGCGCGAGCGCGGTGGAGGTGGTACTGCTGGGCGAAAGCAAAACCTGGCCGGCGCAGCGCCAGGCCGAAGGTATTTTTATCGCCACGCTGCCGCGCAAGCCGGAGAACTACCGGCTGCGCATCCATTGGCCGACCGGCACGGAAATGCTCGGCGATCCTTATGCTTTTGCACCGTTGCTTACCGAAGGCACGCTGCGCGCCTTCCACGCCGGCGAATTGAGCCATCCGGGCGACATCCTCGGCGCGCACGTGGTGCACATCAACGACGTGAGCGGCGTGCATTTTTCAGTCTGGGCGCCGAATGCGCGGCGTGTCTCCGTAGTCGGCGATTTCAATCAATGGGACGGGCGGCGCCACATGATGCGCCGGCACGATCACGAAGGCTTGTGGGAAATCTTCGTGCCCGGCGTGAAGGCCGGTGCGCTCTACAAATTCGAATTGCTCGACCGCGACGGGCATCTGCTGCCGCTGAAGGCCGACCCGTTCGCGCGGCAGGCCGAACTGCCGCCGGCAACCGCCTCGGTCGTGGCCGCGCCGCTGTCGCTCACCTGGCACGATGCATCGTGGATGGCGCACCGCGCCGCGGTAGATCACGAGCGCATGCCCATCTCCATCTACGAAGTGCACGCCAGCTCCTGGCAATGGGACGAAACAGGCCAGCCGCTGGATTGGGATGCACTGGCCACGCGCTTGATTCCCTACGTGCAAGCGCAGGGCTTTACACACATTGAATTGATGCCGATCACCGAGTTTCCGTTCGGCGGTTCATGGGGCTACCAGCCCATCGCCATGTATGCGCCCACGGCGCGCCTTGGCCGTCCGGATGCATTCGCGCGTTTCGTCGATTCCTGCCACGTGGCCGGCATCGGCGTGATCATCGACTGGGTCAGCGCGCACTTCCCTTCCGATGAACATGGGTTGCGCGATTTCGACGGCACCAAGTTGTACGAACACAGCGACCCGCGCGAAGGCGTGCACCAGGATTGGGACACACTGATCTACAACTATGGCCGCCACGAAGTACGCCAGTATCTGCTCGGCAGCGCCGTGCACTGGATGCGCCACTACCACGTGGACGGCCTGCGCGTGGATGCCGTCGCCAGCATGCTGTATCGCGACTACAGCCGCCCGGCCGGCGAGTGGATTCCGAACAAGCATGGCGGTCGCGAAAACCTGGAAGCGATCGATTTCGTGCGCGCGCTCAATCAGACCGTCGCGCGCGAGCAAAGCGGCGTGCTGGTGATTGCTGAGGAATCCACCGCGTGGCCCGGCGTCACGCGCAACATCGCCGATGGCGGCCTGGGTTTCAGCTACAAGTGGAACATGGGCTGGATGCACGACAGCCTGGAATACATGAAGCGCGATCCCCTGTATCGCCGCTATCACCACCACGACCTCACCTTCAGCCTGGTGTATGCGTGGTCGGAGAAATTTCTGCTGCCGCTGTCGCACGATGAAGTAGTGCACGGCAAGGGTTCGCTGATCGCGCGCATGCCGGGCGATCGCTGGCGCAAGTTCGCCAACCTGCGTGCGTATTTCGCCTACATGTGGACGCATCCAGGCAAGAAGCTTCTATTCATGGGCGGGGAATTCGCGCAAGAACGCGAGTGGGATCACGACCGACCGCTGGACTGGCACCTGCTGGAAGATCCGCTGCATCGCGGCGTGCAGCAATTGGTTGCCGATCTCAACAGCGTGTTCGTGCACGAACCGGCCCTGCACCGCTGCGACCACGAGCCGGGCGGCTTCCGGTGGGTCGTCGGCGACGACACGCATGCTTCGGTATATGCCTACCTGCGCTTCGGCGGCGAAGGCGTGCCGCCGATTCTGGCGGTGTGCAATTTCACGCCGGAAGTGCGCCGCGACTATCGCGTGGGCGTACCCGAGGGCGGCGTGTGGCGCGAGCTGTGCAACACCGACAGCGCGCATTACGGCGGTTCGAACGTGGGCAACGGCGGCATGATCCACGCCGGCTCAGACGGCTGCCGCGGCCAGCCGCATTCGTTGAACCTGGTCTTGCCGCCCTTGGCAACGTTGATTTTGCGACCGGAAAGGAGCTGACGGTGACTTTAGGATGCCCTGATGTTTCACGGCCGTCTTTTGCCAGTCGGCAAAACGCAACGGCGATAAGGAGCCGCGCGGGCTGGGCTGCAACAAGCCCGGACGCAACGTGATGGAAGGCTTGCCCACGTTGGAGTTTGCATCCCGAGCCGCGCGACTCCCGTACAAATACAGCGGTGCGATACGTATGTCTGCCAATCCCATAATCCATAAATCGCCCGCCGCCTCCTGCCACAACTGCACGTATGGTGCGCAGGTGCTCAACGACGGCACCACTCGTTTTCGCTTGTGGGCACCCAGCGCCGAACGCGTGGAACTGGTGATCGACGAGCTTGCGTTTCCGATGAAGCGCGACGCCGAAGGCAATCACACGCTGCTGGTCGAAGTCGATCCGGATACGCGCTACGCCTATCGCATCGGCGAGCGTCAGGTGCCCGATCCGGCATCGCGCGCGCAACCTGGCGGCGTGCTCGGCGCGAGCATGGTGGTCGATCCGCGTGACTACGTGTGGAAGTGCAACGACTGGAGCGGCATGCCATGGCACCACGCCGCCATCTGCGAAGTGCACGTGGGCGCGATGGGCGGCTTCGACAACGTATCCCTGGCGTTGCCGCGCCTGGCCGCCTGCGGCTACACCGCCATCGAGCTGATGCCGGTCAACTCGTTCCAGGGCGATCGCAACTGGGGTTATGACGGCGTGCTGCCGTATGCACCGGATGCCTCCTACGGCAGCATCGGCTCGCTCAAGGCGATGGTCGACGAAGCGCACCGGCTTGGCATGGCCGTGATCCTCGATGTGGTCTACAACCACTTCGGTCCGGTCGGCAACGAACTGGCCAACTACGCGCCGGAATTCTTCAATGCCGATGCGCACACGCCATGGGGCGCCGCGATCGACTTCCGCCGTCCGCAAGTTGCGCGCTACTTCATCGACAACGCGCTGATGTGGATCAACGAATACCGCATCGACGGCCTGCGCCTGGATGCGGTGCATGCCATCCAGCCCAAGGCGTTCCTGGAAGAACTGGGCGCCGCCATCCGCCGCATCTGCCTGCCGCGCGGGCGCGAGGTGTGGCTGGTGCTGGAAAACGAACACAATAGTGCGAGCCTGTTGCGCGGCGACTACAACGCGCAGTGGAACGACGACATCCACAACGTGTTGCACGTGCTGCTAACCGGCGAACACGAAGGCTATTACGCCGACTTCGCCGGGCATCCCACGCAGGACCTTGCCAAGGCGTTGTCGGAAGGCTTCATTTTCCAGGGCCAGCACGACCGCCGCGGCATCTCGCGCGGCGAACCCAGCCAGGATCTGCCACCCACCGCCTTCGTGCTGTTCCTGCAGAACCACGACCAGATCGGCAACCGCCCGCTGGGCGAACGGCTGACCTGCCTGGCGAACGCAGCAGACCTGCGCGCGGCCACGGTACTGGCGGCGCTCTGCCCGATGATTCCGCTGTTCTTCATGGGCGAGGAATGGGGCTGCCGCACACCGTTCTATTACTTCACCGATTACGACGGCGAGCTGGCGCAAAAAGTGCGCGATGGCCGGCGTGCGGAGTTCGCGCACTTCTCGGGCTTCACCGATCCGCAGCGGCGCGAGCAGATTCCCGATCCGAATGCGCTCGACACCTATGCCGCCTCCATCCCACGCGTGGAAGACAGCATGCTCGCGATGGAATGGAAACGCTGGTTTGCCGGCCTGTTGCAGCTGCGCAAGCGCTACCTGGTCGATCGCCTCGGCAAGTGTTGCGCGCTCGGTTGCGAAGTGCTCGGCGACAAGGCGGTGTACGCACGCTGGCGCTTGAGCGACGGGCATCACTGGGAAATCGCCTTGAATCTTTCAGATCGCGATGTATCGCTGCCGCGCGATTCGGCCACCCGGGTGCTGTGGATCGAACCTCAGGACGCGATGGATGCGCTCGATCGCGGTGTGCTCGCCGCACACACTGCTGTCGTCATGGAGAGGGAGCTGGAAGGTGAACGACTGCTCGCTTGAAACCTTGGCGCATGCTGCCGGCATCGGCGTTCAATGGACGGATGCTTATGGACAGGATCGATCGCTATCGGACAATACGCTGCACAGTCTTCTCGATGCCATGCAGTGGCCTTCGCATGATGCCGCAAGTCGCCAGGCCAGCCTGAGATCGATCGAGGAACGCGCCAACCATGTGCCGGCGCTGATCACTGCCGACGTGGATGGCGTGTTCGATTTGCCGCCCGCCGCGCGCGGCGGCAGCGTCGTGACGGCCACCGACGAAGCAGGCAAGGAGCAATCGCTTGCATTGCTCGGCAACGGCAAATGCCGTGCACCGATGCACGCTGGCTACTACCAGCTCGGCGCGGGCTCGCAGCAGCTCGTGCTGGCGGTGGCGCCGCGGCGTTGCTTCGGTGTGGGCGATGCGTTGGGCCTGGAAAAACATCGCGCCTGGGGCCTGGCGGCCCAAGTCTATGGTTTGCGTCACGCCGACGATGGTGGCGTGGGCGACAGCCGGGCCGTGGCGGAACTGGCCCAAACCATCGGCCACGCCGGCGGCGATGCGCTAGCGCTCAGCCCGGTGCATGCGATGAGCCCGATCCACGCGCACGCCAGCCCGTATTCGCCTTCGCATCGCGGCTTTCTCAACTGGATGCACGCGGATGCGGCGCAAGTGCTAGGTGCGCCGGCCCTGGAAGATGCGATCCGGCAAAGCGGCATCGCGTCCACCTGGCAACTCGCGCAGCAGGCCAAGCTGGTCGACTGGCCGGAGGCTTATGCCCTGCGCCGCATTGTATTTGGTGTATTGCATGCGCAACTCGCGCACGCCCCGCAAGCGGTGCGCGATGACCTGGCGCGCTTCACCGCACAAGGCGGCGATGCATTGCGCCGGCACGCGTGGGTTGCCGCGCGGCAATCCGAAGCGGCGTTGCGCGGTGAACCGACGGCATGGCAGCAATGGAAACAGTGGCGCGACGAAGCGGTGGCACGCCACTTCGCTGACACGCATGCCATCGATGTGGATGTGGAGATCTTTCTGCAATGGCTCGCCGCGCGCGGCTGGGATAAAACCGTTGCGCTGGCGCGCGAGGCCGGACAGCGCATCGGTCTGATCTGGGATCTTGCCGTGGGTTTCGAAGCCGGCGGCAGCGAGGCATGGGCCTGGCGCGACTACGTATTGAATGGCCTCGAACTGGGCGCACCGCCCGATGCCTTCAACCCCGATGGGCAGATCTGGGGCATTACCTCCTACTCACCATGGGGATTGCAGGCCAGCGGCTTCCGCCCCTTCATCGAGCTGCTGCGCGCGAACATGGCGCGTGGCGGCGGCATTCGCATCGACCACATCATCGGCTTCCAGCATCTGTGGGTGCTGCGGCAAGGCCGGCCTTCCGCCGAAGGCGGCTATATCCGCCAGCCGCTGCAGGATTTGCTGCGCATTACCGCGCTGGAGTCCTGGCGGCACCGCTGCATCGTGATCGGTGAGGACCTCGGCACAGTACCGGTGGGCTTGCGCGACATGCTTGCGGCGCGCGGTGTACTGGGTATCGACGTATTGCTGTTTACGCGCGACGAGCACGGGGATTTTCTTCCGCCGGCGTCGTGGCGGAAGAACGCCGTGGCGATGACGACGACACATGATTTGCCACCCTTGGCAGGTTGGCGGGTCGGGATGGATTTGAGCGAGATGGCCAAAGCGCATGACTGGAGTGGGGAGACGTTGCTGGCGCGCATGCAGGAGCGGGAAAAAGATGTGGCACGTCTCGACCATAGGCTCACCGACTCCGTACCGTCATTCCGGCGAACGCCGGCACGCGGGGAGGGCACCGGCATCTATTTTGACCTTCTCGCCCAAACCCCATCCCCCCTGATCCTCATCCCGCTCGAAGACGCCCTCGCCCGCAAGGAACAACCCAACCTGCCCGGCACCGTCGACAGCCATCCCAATTGGCGGCACCGCATGCCGGAGAACACCATCGATGCGCTGCAAGCCGTGCTCGCATCCATCGACATGCATATGAAGCAGGCCATGTCCGCATGAACGAACTGCGCGCCACGGTCCGACTGCAACTCAATCACGCGTTCGACTTTCTCGCGGCGGCCGAGCAAGTGCCCTATTTCGCGGCGCTGGGCCTGAGCCACGTCTATCTTTCGCCGATCGCCATGGCGCGGCCCGGTTCCATGCACGGCTACGACGTGATCAATCCGATGATCGTCAATCCGGAGCTTGGCGGCGAACCGGCACTCGCCCGGTTGATCCAGACCCTGCACACGCATGGCATGGGCGCGATCCTGGACATCGTGCCCAACCACATGGCGGCCGACGTCGCCAATCCATGGTGGAACGACGTGCTGGCGATGGGTCGCGCCAGCCACTACGCGCATTACTTCGATATCGACTGGCACGCACCGCATACGAACGGCAAATTGTGGCTGCCGATCCTGACCGTGCCGTTGGAACAGGCGCTTGCGCGCGACGAATTGCAGGTGGAACGGCACGTGGGTGGCACCACGCTGGCGCTCGGCGTGCCGGGCGTGAAGCTGCCGGTTTCCGAGCAAAGCCTGCGCCTGTTGTTCGATCTCTCCGGCCAGGTGTTGCCGCGCTTCAAGACAGCCGGCGATGCGGTCGACGCGGTGCGGCTGGCGATGCAGGACGAGAGCCTGCACGCGCACATCGACCGCGCCATCAACCAACTGCATGGCGACGCAACGCTGATGCGCCGCTTCCTCGACCTGCAGCATTACCGGCTGGCGTGGTGGCGCAGCGGCAGCCAGGTGATCAATTACCGGCGCTTCTTCGACATCGACTCCCTGGTGGCGCTGGCCACCGAACGCGATGACGTGTTCGACGCCGTGCACGCCCTGCCCTTGCGCCTGATTCGCGAAGGCATGATCGACGGCCTGCGCATCGACCACGTCGATGGCCTGGCCCATCCGCGCGACTACCTGCGCAAATTGCGCTTGCGTGCAGACCGCGCGGCGCGCGTCGATCCACGCCAGCCGGTACGCCGCATCACCTTGCACGTGGAAAAAATCCTTGCGCACGACGAAACCTTGCGCGACGAATGGCCGGTCGACGGCACTACCGGCTACGACTTCATGGACCAGGTCGGCGCATTGCTGCACGATCATCACGGCCATGCGGAACTGGCGCGCGCGTGGGAAGCGGCGAGCGGCCGCTCGAAACACTTCGACCATGAAGAACGCGCGGCGCGGCGCCAGATGCTGGACAGCTACCTCGCCACCGATCTTGCCCGCTGCGTCCGAGCCCTCGGCCGCTACGTGCTGGATACGCCCGAATCCGGCGACATCACCGCATGGGCACTGCAGCGCGCGCTGGCCGAGTTGCTGGAATACATGCCGGTCTATCGTACCTACCTCGGTACCGGCACCATCAGCGATCAAGATCGTCACACGCTGGAGCACGTGTTCGAGCGCACGATGAAGGACGGCGATCCCGACCTCATCACGCACCGCGCCTACCTGCGCCAATACCTACTGGAAACCAAGGCGCGCTGGTTGAACACGCTGTCCGAACGCCGCCATCTGCAGATGGCGCGGCGCTTGTTCGAGCAGCTTTCCACCACCTTGAACGCCAAGGCGGTGGAGGATACGGCGTTCTACCGCTATGGGGCGCTGCTGTCGCGCAACGAAGTCGGCAGCGATCCACGCATCGCGGCGCTCGAGCCGCCGCGCTTTCACGCCATCATGCAGCAGCGCACTGACGCGTGGCCCCGCTCGCTGCTTGCCACCGCCACGCACGACCACAAGCGCGGCGAAGACGTACGCGCCCGGCTTGCCGTACTGAGCGAGCGCGCGCGCTGGTTCGTGGACCAGGCCAGCCGCTGGCTGCTCGAACTGGAAGGCCCTGACCGCGCCCGGCCCGGCGCATTGTGGATGCTGCTGCAAACCTTGCTGGGTGCGTGGCCGCTGGATCTGCACGCCGGTGACGAAAACGGCTTGCGCGCCTTTGCCGAACGCATCGAACAATGGCTGCTGAAGGCCGAACGCGAAGCCAAGCTGCGCACGCGCTGGACCACGCCCAACCCGCTCTACGAAGAAGCCTGCAAGGCGACCGTGCACGACCTGCTTCTCTCGCCGCGTTACGCCCGCCTGCGCCACGAAATCCACGCTGCCGCCCGCAGCCTGGATGCCGCCGGCGCCATGAACGGCCTGGCCGCTACCACGCTGCGCCTGACCGCGCCCGGCGTTCCCGACCTGTATCAGGGCACTGAGTACTGGGACCAGTCGCTGGTCGATCCGGACAATCGCCGTCCCGTCGACTACGACGCGCGCCGGACCAGTTTCGACGGCAATCTGCTGCCTGGCCAGTTGCTGGATGACTACCGCAACGGTGTGATCAAGCAGCAGCTCATTCATCGCCTGCTGCGCGCTCGCCGGCGCCGGCCGGAACTGTTCCTGCGCGCCAGCTACGAGCCGCTGCAAGTGACCGGCTGGCGCCGCAATCACGTGGTCGCGTTTCTGCGCCGGCATGAAAACCACCTGTTGCTGGTGGCCGTGCCGCGGCTGTGCGCCGATGGCATGGCGAAGGACGATCGCCCCATGGTGGACAAGGATTTCTGGGGCGATACCGCCGTGGCGTGTCCGGTCAATGACGGCGCCTGCACCTTCACTGATTTATTTACTCATCGCACGCACCAGGGCGATCCGCAGGGATTGCTCGTGCAGACCCTCTTTTCCGAATGGCCCGTCGCCGTGCTGATGTCCTGACCCCGCCCCGTGAATACGCCACGCTCCCCCGCCGAACGGCATGCGCGCATCAGCGAGATCGCCCACAGCATCTGGGAATCGGAAGGGCGCCCGGCCGGCCAGGAAACCCGTCATTGGCTGATGGCCGAAAAGCTGGTGCAGGCGGAGGAGCGGCATGCCTCACAGCGCGATAACGGGAAGAAGAAAGAGAAAAAATGATTCGTCAACACGAAATCGCGGGGTGCACGCTTTTTTCCGGCACATTCGACGCTTCCTCGCCCCGGCGAAAGCCGGCGTCCAGTGACTTCTCGATGCCGCAACGTCACCGGACCCCGGCTTTCGCCGGGACGACGATGTATCACGTATTGCGCCGCACGGTTTTTCCTCAGGCACGGTGGATGGCACGCAGATGGACGCCATGAAGAAAAACCTCCCACCGCACCACGTCACCGGCACCACTTCCCACAGCCACAGCCTGCGCGAGGGGTTGCCCTTCCCGCTCGGCGCCACCTGGGACGGCCTCGGCGTCAACTTCGCGCTGTTCTCCGCACATGCCACCCAGGTGGAGCTTTGCCTGTTCGATGAGCAAGGCAACGAAACCGAACGCGTAACGCTGCCCGAATACACCGACGAAATCTGGCACGGCTATCTGCCGGACGCGCGCCCTGGCCAACTCTACGGCTATCGTGTGCATGGGCCGTACGAGCCGGAAGCCGGCCACCGCTTCAATCCGAACAAACTGCTGCTCGATCCGTGCGCCAAGCAGATCATCGGCGAACTGACCTGGCATGACGCCTTGTTCGGCTACACCATCGGCCATGCCGATGGCGACCTCAGCTTCGACGAGCGCGACAGCGCCCCGTACATGCCAAAGTCGCGCGTGATCGACCCGGCCTTCACCTGGGGCAATCATTATTGGCCCGGCGTGCCGTGGGACCGCGCGATCATCTACGAGGCGCACGTGCGCGGCTACACCATGCTGCATCCGCAAGTACCGGAACCATTGCGCGGCACGTTCGCCGGGTTTGCGCACCAGCCGGTGGTCGACTACATCCGTTCGCTGGGCGTGACGTCGGTGGAACTGATGCCGATCCACGCCTTCGTCGACGACAAGCACCTGCTCGACAAAGGCCTGCGCAACTACTGGGGCTACAACACCATCGGCTTCTTCGCGCCGCATCCGCGCTACATGGCCAGCTCCAGCGTGGCGGAGTTCAAGGAAATGGTCGCGCATCTGCACGATGCGGGATTGGAAGTAATCCTGGACGTGGTCTACAACCACACCGCCGAAGGCAATCACTTGGGTCCCACGCTGTCGCTGCGCGGCATCGACAACGCCACTTACTATCGGCTCGCCGACGAGCGCCGCTATTACATCAACGACACCGGCACCGGCAACACGCTCAACCTCAGCCACCCGCGCGTGCTGCAGATGGTGATGGATTCCCTGCGCTACTGGGCCACCGACATGCGCGTGGATGGTTTCCGCTTCGACCTGGCCACCATCCTGGGCCGTGAGTCGCACGGCTTCGACCAGGGCGGCGGCTTTCTCGATGCCTGCCGGCAAGATCCCATCCTTGGTCGCGTCAAACTGATCGCCGAACCGTGGGACATTGGTCCCGGCGGCTACCAGGTTGGCAAATTCCTGCCCGGCTGGGCGGAATGGAACGATCGCTTCCGCGACGCCACGCGTGCGTTCTGGCGTGGCGACGAAGGCTGGTTGCCCGACTTCGCCACGCGCCTCACCGGCTCGGCCGATCTGTTCGACCAGCGCGGCAGACGGCCAAACGCATCGATCAATTTCGTCACGGCGCACGACGGCTTCACGCTCAACGATCTGGTCAGCTACAACAACAAGCACAACGAGGCCAACCGTGAAAATAATCACGACGGCACCGACAACAACCTGAGCTGGAACCACGGCGAAGAGGGCTACACCGACAACCCCGACATTCGCGCCCTGCGCCAACGGCAGATGCGCAACATGCTGGCCACCCTGCTGCTCGCGCAAGGCACGCCGATGCTGCTGGCCGGCGATGAATTCGCACGCACGCAAGGCGGCAACAACAACGCCTATTGCCAGGACAACAACGTCACCTGGCTCGACTGGCCCGCCGCCGGCGAGCAACGCGCGCTGACCGATTTCGTGCGCCGGCTCACCCGCCTGCGCCGCGACTATCCGCTGCTGCGCCGCAGCCGTTTCCTGCAGGGCCTGATCGACGAGGAATCGGGCATTCGCGATGTCACCTGGTTGACGCATGACGGACGCGAATTCACCGAGGCGCAATGGCACAACCCCGGCGAACGTTGCCTGGCCATGCTGCTGGACGGGCGGGCCAAGCCGACCGGCATCAAGCGTCCCGGTGTCGATACCACACTGCTGTTGTTGGTCAACGGCCACTTCGAGGACGTCAACTTCGTGCTGCCCGACAACGCCAGCAAGCTGGAATGGCGCCTGTTGGTGAGCACCGCAAACGACCCGCCGGCCATCCGTGACGACCAGGTCACGCTCGCGGCGCGGTCGTTGGCGCTTTATCGGGCGAGGGCGATGAAGGCGCCGTAAGCCCAATGGCACTGACTTAAGGCATCTTCAATCTCGCGGGGATGCGTCCCCTCCCCTGCGGCGACATGAGTCTTCAGAGCTGAGGTATCCCCACGTTTTTCTGGTAATTGTCCAGAAAATTTGAGGGCCACATCGAACCCATTTCGAAGCGAATCGTCATTCCGGCGAAGGCCCACTGCTGTCCGGGAAAATTTTCGCCGTTCTTGCGGGAAAGCTAAAACGACGTCATTCCAGCGAAAGCTGGAATCCAGCGACTTGAAAATCTGCAAAGGCACTGGATTCCAGCTTTCGCTGGAATGACGAGC
>NZ_DAIOEU010000046.1:0-38750 GCF_036746095.1 Dyella sp. | reverse complement strand
CTTTGAGCGGCTCACAACGTTAAAGCCCCCGGCTTGGCCGGGGGATACTTACTCCCGCTTTCACGGCAATGATGGCCTGGAGGGAATACGTGCGTTCCTGGCCTTCGTGGATTTAGGGCGCGGCAACGGCCTTCGCCTTCGTCCCACTCAAGATTTCCTCCATCATCAAATACACGCCGTTGGTCCAGCCAAAGCCGATCACATTGGTGGTGTACCCCGCGCTGACTTTCACATCCGCATTGCCGCTGGCCATGTTGTATTTTTCGCGAATGGTGCCGTCGGCGGCAAAGCTGCGATCGATCGTCGCGTTGAACTTGCCGGCGATGCGATGCGCGTCGTCATGGAAGCCGTACGCATCGAGACCGGCCACGGCGAGCCAGTTGGTCGGCGCCCAGCCGAACGGCGCGTTCCATTGCGCACCGCTGGGCCGGTTGTCCATCGCCAGGCCGCCGGGCAATTCGAAAATGGAAAGCTTGCCGCGCACCGAAGCGGCCTGTTCGGGCGATGCAGCGCGGGCCCATAGGGGGTAGAACGTAGTGAGGTACGGCGCATCGGACGGCTTGCCGGCGACGAAGTCGTAATCGCGATACATGCCGGATTCCGGACGCCACAGATACTTGTTCATCGCCTCCTTGCGCGCGGCAGCCGCTTTCGCCCAGCGTTCCGCGTCGTCGGTCTTGCCGAGTTGCTGCGCGAAGTCGCGCAAATCGAGTTCATAGCGATAGAGCAGGCTGTTCAAACTCACGTCGGCGTAGTGATGGGTGGAGCCGCCGAACGGGCCGTAGTGGAAATTCGTATCGAATCCCGATTCGCGCATGGCGCGATCGCCGTGGTAGTAGTCGGCCGTCAGGCGATAACCGCCGTACCAGTTGCCGGCGCAAACCTTGGAGGTAGTGACGTCGCAGCTTTCGGTCTTCAGGCGCTCGGCCTCGGCGGCATTCGGATGTTGCGCAGCCTTGAGCAGATAACCCGGGTTGTCCTTGGGATGCGCGACCAGCCATTTGATCACGCCACCATAGAACTCGCTGTCCTGCGCCTCCAGCACCGGGCCACTGCCGAAATCGTAGTAGCGCGCCAAGCCCGTATTGCCGGCCTGATGTTCCGGGCGCGTCCATATGTCGTGATTGCGCACCGCCAGCGGATACGCTTTCTCCAGCCACGCGCGTTTCTCGTCCGCACTGTGAAAGCTGGCCGGATCGTTGAGCAGGGATACCATCATCTGACTCAGGAACGGCGGCTGCGAACGGCTGAGGTAATACGTGCGATTGGCATTGAGCACGCCACCGTAGTACTGCACTTCGAACAGCGCGTTGTCGACCATGTCGCGCGCCAGCTCGATGCGATGATCGGCCACCAGGCCCAGCATGATGAAATAGCTGTCCCAGCCGTACATCTCGTTGAAGAAGCCGCCGGGCACCACGTACGGGTGCGGTAGATAAAGCAGGCCCTGCACCGGCAGCTTGGTCGCATCGATATCGCCCAGCTGCTCCACCGGCTTCGGTAGCGTATGCACGTCGACGTTGCAGCGCTTCTCCACCTGCAACAGATCCTGCGGAATGGTGAATTGCGCCGGCACGTACAGCACCGGGCGCGTCTTGATCTTGGGATCGAGCAGCGACTTGCACTCGTCCTGCGAACGCGTGAGCGTGGTCCAGGCCTTGTCGATGTAGGCACGGGTGTTGGCGGGATCGGGTTGGGCGGCGGAGGCCGTGGCGACCAGCGCGGCCGACAGCAGCAGGGTGAGATAGCGTGATTTGGCGGCGAGTCGTGGTGTGCGTTTCATGCGAATTTCCCCATCCGGTGCCATCGACGGACGAGCCGCCGATCGCGTGTGTCAATCAAAGAATATGCCGCGTGAGCGTGACGTTTCCGCCAGGGTCACGTTGCAGCGTGATATCCAGCGCTTGCCCACGGAACATCACATGCTTGAGCTTCACGCTCTTCCACCGCGCGGGCAGCATCGGCGGATAGGCCTGGACCAAACCCTGGTGCTCGATCCGCAAGCCGGTAAAGCCGTAAAGAATGTTCTGCAGCCACCCGCCACTGGCCGTCATGAAGTAGCCGGTGTTGTTGGTCGGCGTTTCGGTGCGTACGTTGAAAGGTGGCTTGATCACGTTGAGCGTCATATTGGCTTCGAACCATTTGCTGGCTTCGCCCTGCTCGCCGGCGGTGGCCGCGGCGATGGATAAGGGTTCGAAACCCATGCTGTTCATAGGGGGCGCATGCGCCAACGCCAGCGTGGCGTATTGGTAGTCGCGGCGACGCACCTGCGCGCTCATCGGCATGTCCAGCGACGGATACGACAGCAACGGCAGTGGACCGTCTTCCTTCCGTGCGTCAAACGGCACGGACGGATCGAAGTCGAGGTAATGGCCTTCCTGCGCGTCGAACGGCAGATACATGTGCTTCGCCACTTCCGCCCACTGCGGATCGGGCGCGACGCCCAGCACGGCCGCGGCGGCGGTAGCGATCTCCAGCGCCTTGCGCGCCGACGCATTGGTGTACGTATCGTTGGGAATGTCGTTGTGCGGCTCGGAAACCGAAGTGACGTGCAGGATCTCGTAGCGATGCCGGTCTGGCACGTAGGTGGCGCGGCTGGTCCAGAAGTCGGCAATGGCCCGAATGACCGGCCAGCCATGCTGTTCCAGCCACGGCCGATCCTGCGTCGCCAGGTAATACTGCCATTGCGCGATGGCGATATCGGCGTTGACGTGGATTTCGCTTTCGTCGAGCACGTGCGCCGAATACGGTGTTTGCGACGTACCGTTATCCGGATCGGCTTCCCACGGATACATCGCGCCGCGCAGGCCGCGGTCGCGAGCGCGCCGTTCTGCCGGCGCCAGGGAGGCATCGCGGAACATCACCATCGATTTTGCCCGGCCGGGATGCAACAGCAGCAACGCGGGGAACACCCAGGAATCGCTGTCCCAGAACACATGCCCGGCATAGCCCGGCGTCATGCCGCAGGCACCGATCGGCCAAGTTGTATCGGGCGTCGAATTGGACAGCAGGTAGTACAGATCGGAATGCACGATCTGCTGCGCCTTGGGGTCGCCGTCGATCACGATGTCCGGTTGCCATAGCGCATGCCAGGCATCGGCCTGCTGTTGCAGCAATGCATCAAAGCCTTGTGCGCGCGCTTGGGTGGCAAGCACAAGATCCTGTTTTGCGTCGCCGCCCCACCCATCGCGCGAAAGCGCGACGTATTTGGTGAAGGCGTAGGTTTGCCCCTTATGCACGGCAGCATGCAGGTCGAGGGCAAGCCGGTAATCGTCCTGTTGAAACGAGACGTTCCCGGCTTGCATACCTTGCGGCAACGCGATCGCCGCGGCTTCGGCCATGTTTGCGCCTCGCTCCGCCTGGCCATGGAGCCACAGCGTCAAGGTTTGCGCGTCCTGGCCGCTGGCCAATACATGCGTGTCGCCGTGATACCACCATGCTGCGCGATCCGCGGTGGCCGGTGGCTCGGGTTGCAGCGAGAGGTTGTTGGCGGCGAGTGCTTGCATCAGCCGGTCGCCGTTGAGCTTGGCGAGCGCAAAACGCGGCTGGTGCGGCGCCCATATATTGAACGCGAAGGAAAGCTCGACCTCGCCATCGAAATCCGGCGTGATGGATAGCCGTGTCGCGGCCAGATGCGGCGAAGCCTGGCTGACCAGCGTGGTCACCGTGATGTCGGTGGCCTTCGCGCCATCGACATACCGATAGCTCGTCGTCAGCGTGCCATCGTACATATCCAGCACTTGGCGATAGTTCTGAAAGTGCGCGGGCGTGACGTCGACCTGATTGAGCCAGGATGAGCCGGCGCGATAGTTGATCCCGGTCCAGCCCGGAATGGCGGCCGGCCGCGATACGTCATCCTTGGCGTAATCCATGAAGGCGGCCAGATAGGCAAGATTGCCTTCCGTGCCACGCGGCGCCGTCAGCGTGGAAACATAGCCGTTGCCCAGTTGCCCGGGGAAGTAGGCATCCAGGTCCTGCATGCTGGCAGTGAGCAGGAAACTGGCGTCCGGCGCGGCGCAAACGCTGCCCGTCACCAGCGCAAGGCAGGCGAGCAGCATGCGCTGGCGCATCATGTCGCTTCCTCCGGCACCACGTCGAAGGCGACCGTCAGTCGCGTTTGCTCGCCATGGAATGGCACGGTGCCGTGCCAGACGTAGGAGGGGAACAACACCAGCCTGCCTGCTGCGGGACGCACCACGTGTTGCGCATGCAAGGCGGGCGTCGTCAGGATGCTGGGTTGCCCGAACGCAAGGCAGCCATCGGGCGTGGAACTGTCCGCCATGCCGTCAGGCAGGTCCACGTAAAACGCGGAAGAAATCCAGCCGCGCGGATGCACGTGATGGGTGTGATAGCCCGCGCTGCGCAAGCGCACCGACCAGCCGCCGTTGTAGCGGTACGTGCCGCGGTTGCGGCGGCGTAGTGGATCGGCACCATGGCCGATATGGGCAAGGTACGCGCGGATCGGTGCATCGAAGGCCTGGAACAGCGCCTGGATGGCGGGATCGGGGTGACGCGTCAGATCGCCGGTGGTTTCCGTGCCATGGCGTAGCGATTGGAACAGCAGCGGATGACCCTGCGGATTGTGCAGGCGCTCCAGGCTCCGTTTCACGTCAGCGAGAAAGCCAGGCAGGTCGTGCCACTGTGATGGCGCTTGCAAGGTTTGCGGACGCACCAGATCGGCGTAATCGCAAAACGCCTCGTAGCGCTCGTCGCCAAGCAATCGCCATGCGGTGGTCTGCAAGGCGATCAGGTATTGATCGTCCGGTGCGTTGGCGAGCAGCGTTTCGCAATGGCGCAGCGCGCCTTGTGGATCGCCGGTGCCTAACAACGCGGCGGTGAGCAGGTTCCGCGCTGCGCTGGAAGATGGCGCTCGTTGCAGCGCGCGTTCGGCCAAGGCCAGCGCGGCAGCCGGTTCGAATTCCAAGGCAGCCAGTCCGGCGCGCACCAACAAGGATGGCGTGGCCTGTGTGCGTGCTGCCGACGTTGCCAGGCACTGGTAGGCGCCGTGCGCATCGCCGGCGCCCTGGAGGATCGCGGCTTTCGTGGCGAGCAGCGCTTCGTCGCCCTGGAATCGCTGCAAGGCTTGATCCAGCAACGCCGTGGTCTGCGCATTGTCGCCCGTGCGCATCCACACCAGCCGCGCGAGACGATCGTGGGCGTCGATATGGCGCGGTTCCTGCCGCAGGCAATCGCGCAGGGCCGCCTCGGCCGATTCCAGCTTGCCCAGTGCGATCAGGCTGCTTGCATGCGTGAAATAAACGGCGGCCGTTTTATAGCCGAGTGCCAGCGCGTTGCCGGCGGCGCGTTCGGCGTCGGCGTGCCTGGAGGCCGCCGCCAAGGCCATCGCCAGGGCATGCGTCGCGGCAGGATCGTTCGGCAATGCCTCGGCGCGTCGGCGATAGAAGCTGACGGCTTCATCCTGGCGCCCGAGCGCGGCAAGCGCGGCGACGTGTTGCGCGATCAACTCGGCCGGTGCCTGGGTGGAGCCGCATAGCGGAGCCACGATCGCCAAGGCATCGGCCGGACGTTGCTGGTCGTTGTAATAGCGCGCAAGCAGCAAGGCGGCGTGCGGTAGGCGCGAGGCGACACGGTGCAGCAGCGGCACGGCTTCGTCCGCGTTTCCACGGTTCAACAACAGCTCGCCCAGCGATGCCCAGGTGGGAGCCCAGCCGGGGTCGGCCGCCATCGCTTTGCGTAACGACGCCTCCGCCCCTTCGAGGTCGCCCAGCGCCTGTTTGACGCCGCCGAGCAGGCGCATGGCTTCCGCATAGCCGGGATGCTGCTCAACCACCGATTGAAGCCGGTCATGCGCACCACGGAAATCCCCCGCCTGCAGCAGCGCGCCGACGTGCTGCATGGCTTCGCGTAGCGGGGGCGAGAGCGTGGACATCAGCAGAGGATAACGATTGGCCAACACCCATCGCCCGGGCGATGGCCGGGGTCACTCAATGTCACTGGGTCCCGGCCTTCGCCGGGGCGACGGAACTGGGCTGGATGGTCGAAAATCACGGTGCGTGCCATCACAGCGCTGTACGCGTCAATGTCGCTTTGCCTTCGGCATCGCGCGTGACCTTAATGTCGTACTGCTTGCCGCGGAAACTGATGCGCTGAAGCTTCAACGAAGTCCAGCTCGGCGGCAGCACCGGGGCGTAGGCCGCATCAAGGCCCTTGTCGTCGATACGCAGGCCTGTGAGGCCGTAGATCATGCTCTGCAAGAAGCCCGACGAGGTGGCGAGAATATAACCTGCGTTGTTTGCCACGGTTTCGGTGCGCACGTTGAACGGCGGCTTCAGGAAGCCGGCGAGGTTGCGCTGGATCCAGTCGCCGGCGGTCTTGGCATCGCCCAGCTCGGATGCGCCGACGGCGAGCATCACCATCATCATCTCGTTCGGATCGTCGCCGTGCACTTTAAGTTCGTGCAGCTGGAAGTCGAAGTCATTGCGGCGAACGGTTTCCGACATCGGCAGGTCGAGGTTGGGATACATCAGCCACGCCAACGACGAACCCATCCAGGTGATCTTGTCGTGCGGCACGGACTGGTCGAAATCCAGGTGCCGCTGTTCCTTCTCCAGGAATGGGATGTACATCTTGCCGGCGATCCGCGACCACTGCGGATCGGCCGGCTCGCCAACGGCGTTGGCGGCTTCGACGGCAATGTTGAGCGCCTTGCGTGCAGCGGCATTGGTGAAGGAGTCGTTCGGCACATCGTCGTAGGCTTCGTCCGGCGAGGTGACGTGCATGATTTCGTAGCGATCCGCCGCCTTGTCGTAGGTGACGCGGCTGGCCCAGAACTGCGCGATCTCGCGGATCACCGGCCAGCCGTATTGCTTCAACCAATCCTTGTCGCCGCTGGCCAGGTAGTACTGCCATTGCGCAATCGCGATATCCGCATTGACGTGGATTTCGCGATAGACGCCGTAGGCGAAATGCGGCGTGTTGTCCACGCCCGTCTGCGGATCGGCTTCCCACGGATACATCGTGCCTTTCGCGCCGTATTGGATCGCGCGCTCGCGCGCGGGCTGCATGGTGCGATGGCGGAACATCACGATCGGCTTGGCGCGTTCCGGATGCAACAGCAGCAGCGCAGGGAATACCCAGGAGTCGCTGTCCCAGAACGCGTGCCCGGCGTAGTTCGGGGTCAGCGCGCAGGCGCCCATCGGCCACGCGGTGCCGACGGTGGTGTTGGAGAGCAGGTAATACAGGTCGGAGTGCACGGCCTTCTGCACGGCCGGATCGCCATCCACGACGATGTCCGACTTCCACAATCCATGCCACGCGGCTTGATGCCGGGCGAGCAAGGTATCGAAACCGGTGGTGCGTGCTTGTTCGGCCAGTGCCACATCGGCCTTCGCGTCGCCACCCCAATCCTGGCGTGAGGCGGCAAGGTATTTGGTGAAGGTGTACGTGGTGCCCTGTTTCATCCTGGCGGTGACGTGCAGCGACAAGAGATCGTCAGTCTTGTCGAGCTTCACGTGCTGGATATCCAGCGACTTCGGCAGTTCGATCGCTGCCGCTTCGGCCATGCTCAAGCCTTGCTTGGCGCGACCGTTGAGCCACAGCGTCAGCGACTTGGTATCGCCGTCGCTGTTGAGTACTTCCGTATAACCCGGATACCACACCGCCGCACGATCGGGCGTCGGCACCGGCTTGTTGTCGAGATTCTGGCCGCTGGCGATCACTGCCGCGATCATCTGGTCACCCGTCATGCTGCGAATCGGGAAGCGCGGTTGATGCTCGGTCCACAGGCGAATCGGAAAGGTGAGTTCCACGCTGCCATCGAAATGCGGCGTGATGGTGAACTGCGTGGCGGCAAGATGGTTATCGGCCTGGCTGACGAAGGTGGTGACCTTCACATCGGTCGACTTGTTGGCGTAATCGAAGCGGTAGCGCGTGGTGAGCGTGCCGTCGTACATGTCGAGCGTCTGCGCGTAGTCCGCAAAGATTTTTTTATCCAGGCGCGTGGAATTGATCCAGCCGCCGCCCGGGTTGTAGTCGATCTCGCTCCAGCCGGGAATGGCGGCAGGGCGCGAGATATCGCTTTTGTCGTAATCCATGAAGGCGACCATGTACGCGCGCGCGGGCTCGGTACCGCGCGGCGTGGTCATGGTGGAGAAGTAGCCGTTGGCCAGGTAGCTGGGGAAATAGCTGCCGAAATTGTCGGCGGTGCCGGTGAGCACAAAGCTCGGGTCCGTCGCCGCATGGCAGGTGGACGTGGCAGCAAGCGCGGCGAAAAGCAGGCCGGACAGGCCAAGGTGACGAGGGCTCATGAAAACTCCAGCGATAGTGCGTGAGGCGCTCCGCTCCGGAAAGCGCTACTTGGAGGCCAGCGTGATGGTGGCCGCGGCAGTGCCGCTGCGATCTGTTTCGCGCTTGAAAAAGAACAGCGTGACCAGGATCAGCAGCATCGGCAGCAGCGAAAAGTAGAACGCATGGATACCGTCGAAACGTGAAAACACGATGGCGGTGATGCGCGAACCCAGCGTGCCGCCGAGGGCGGAGAAGATGACGATCAAGCCGGTCATCGCCGCGTGCGCCGGCTTGGGCAGCGAACTGAGCGCCACCGAGTTGATCACCGGATAGATCGGCGCCATCAGCAGGCCGATCAGCGGGATCAGATAAGCCGCTGCCGGCGCGTTCAGCCAGCCGACGTCGGCGCGCGCGACTACGCCATGCGCCAGTGGCAAGGTCAACGTCACCAGCAGGCCCATGCCGACCACGCAGATGTTCAGCAGCGCGTACCACGGCATGCGGCGCAGTACCTGGCCGGCGACGATGCGGCCCACGGCCGAAGTCCCCGCCAGTATGGTAGCCATCTGGATGCTCATCGCGTTGGGCAGCTTGAGTATCTCGTTGTTGAAGGTCGGCAGCCAGGTGCTGAAGCTCTGTTCGATCAGCACATAGAGAAATGCTGACGCGAGGAATACGTACACCAGGGGCCGCAGAAACAGATGCAGCATCTCCAACAGCGAGCCGTGCATCGATTTGGTTTCCTCGGTACGCGCGGCGGATTCGTCCATGCGCGAGGTCGCCAGCAGCACGATCACCAGCAAGCTGATCACGGCCAGCACCCAATAGACATTCAGCCAGGACGGATTCGCCGGCGCCGCATGATCGACGAACGCGCTGAACAACCAGCCGGCAATCAGTACGCCGATCATGAACAAGCCTTCGACCGTATTGGTAAGCCGACCATGCTCGCTGCGATCGTTGGTGAGCAAGCCGATCGAGGAATACACCGCCACCTTGGTCAGCGCGAACGACACGCCAACACAGGTGAACAGCAACTCCGTGGTATGGAAGCTGGGATACAACGGCATCAGCACGCAGGCGCAGGCCACGATGCCCAGCGCGATCATCATCGCGCGCCGATAACCAAGCAGGGGAAGAAACGAGGCGACCAGGAAGGACGTGACCGCAACCGGCAGGTCCTTGAACAGTTCCAGCAGGCTGGCCTGCGGCTTGTCGACGCCGAAGGTGTAGATCGATTGGAGGATGACCGTGCCGACGCTGTTGAGCAGTATCGCGAAGACCATGTAGATCAGGGCGAGCGCGGCGATCATGCGGAATCGGTTCATGGCGACCTGCCTGGTGACGAAATGCATGGCAACAAAAACCCTTTCACCGGCCGCAGCCACCGAAACCGTGCAGGGCCAAAGGCCCCGTCGCGAAGGCGACTGACGGACGAACTCTACAACGACTTGTGGCGGGAAAGTCCATGGCCGGATACGGAACCCGGCCATGGTTGCCCAAGGGAGGGGAGGGCGGCTAACAACACATCAAACACCCTCTCCCGCGTTGTTGACCCATCACGCGGGAGAGAGAGGAAAGCGCATCAGAAGTTGTACTTGACCTGCCCCCAGATCTGCCGGCCCCAGATCGAGCGGGCCAGGATCACGCCGCCGGAACTGGCAAAACCGAACAGGCGGGCGTTGCCCTCGGTGATGCCGATCTGGTTGGTGAGGTTGGTGCCTTGCACGCTGTAGGACCAATGCGGCCCCACGTTCGCTTGTACGCCGAAGGCCAGGTCATAGTAGTTGCCCAGCGGCTGCTGCTGGATCAGGTCGCCGTAGCGATCGCCGACGTATTCGTAGGTGATCCACGCCTTCAAGTCACCCCAGCTGGTGGGGAAATCGTAGGACGGTTGCAGGCGGAACTGGAACTTCGGCTGGCGTTGCAGTTGCATGCCGTTGATGCTCTGGCACGCACTGCCGCCCGCCTGCGTGGTGTAGGACAGGCAACCGATGTAGCGGTAGTAATGGCCGTTCATGTAGTCGCCGGAGAAGAGGATCGCGGCGTGCTCGAACGGCTTTATCGTGGTGGTGAAGTTCACGCCCTTGCTCTGTGCGGCGTATACGTACGTGTTCTGGCCGGTGTCGGTGGTGATGGTGTAGGGCACGTTGTAGAACAGGCGGCGATACGCGGCGACGTCGGCGTAGATCCAATCGGCCTGGTACTTGAAACCGATTTCGTAGTTCCTGATCTTCTGCACCGGAGTGGTGGGCATGCCACGCAGGTCGTCGAAGTCGGGGAAATGCACGCCGAGGTTCGCGCGTACATAGGCGCTCATGCTCGGGTTGAACTCGTAGTTGGCGCCCAGCGTCCAGGACTTCTCCGTCTTCTGGTAATTGATGTACTGATTTCCCGGCGCGAAGTATTGGGAGCTGTTGTTGTAGAGCGTAAGCGGGTTGTTGTCGAGGTCGTACGACGCCGTGTTGGCGATGGCACCGTTGGATTGCTGGCGCTCCACGCGCAGGCCGCCGTCCAGCAGCCAGCTACCGATCTTCCAGGTATCCGTTGCAAAAAATGCGGTATTGAAGCCATGCCAGCGTTCTTTGACGGCGGTGGAAACGCCACTGACAAAACCTTGCGGATCGGTCAGGTCGTAGGTGTTCGTGCCATTGTTGAGCGTCACCACGATGGGATTGGGATTGGTGATCGCCTGCAGCAACATGTTGTTGCCGAGGAACCACGTGTCATGGTCCTGATAGACGGCCGTCCAGTTGCCCAGCGTCAGCGTATTCCCGTCGAACAATTCGTCGCTGACATGGAACTCGTTGCTGACCGACTCCAGATTCTTGCGTACGTACCAAAGACCTTGCTGGGTGACGTTCTCGTTCAGGTTGGCCGCCTGGCCGTTCGTGTAGGTGGCATTGGCGGTGTAAGCGCCAGCAGGCAGTTCGCCGGCGTTTGCGTCCGCAGCTACCTGGCCGGTGATGTAATCCAGCAGCGAGGAGGGATTGGCGCCCGTGCTGAAGAACGAAATGGTATTCAACTCACCCGCGGTGAAGCCCAGCTTGTCAGACAGCGACCAGCCGTTGCCGAAATCCCAATCGAAGTTCGCGCCGAACATGCGCAAGTCGGCGCCGCGACCCTTGGCCAGGTTGACGTTTTCGCCGCCGGGCGCGCAGCCGGGCGTGCCGCAAGGCGTAGTGCCGATGAACTCATACTGGTCGGCCTTGCTGCCGAACGTGCCGGTGAGCGGGCTGAAGCCCGGGTAGGCGGAAAACTGGCCCTTGCTCGCGTTGAGAATCGGCGTGTCGGTGACGAACTGGTTGTGATCCTTCAACGCGCGTGCGTAGAACATCAGCGAACCGCTATCCCAGTCGCGCGACAGCGTGGCGGTGAGCTGGCCGCCCTTGTCGGCCGCGAATTGCGGATCGCGGATGTTGTCGCGGCGCCAGAAGCCGCCAAAACTGCCGTACCAGCCGTCGGCAATCTTGAAGCCAATAAAGCCATCGATACGCTGGGTGTTGTCGGTGCCATAGGTAAAGCCGATGTCGCCGGAAGGAACGTCGGTGCCTTCCTTCAGAAGGAAGTTCGCCGTCACGCCCGGCTGGCCGTTGCCATACAGCACCGCTGGACCACCCTGCACGATTTCCGCGCGATCGATGGTGTCATCCAGGCGGAACATGGTGGATTGATCCATGAACGACAGATTCGACTGCGGATACAGCGGACTGCCGTTGAGCTGGAAGGTGGCATAGGGCGCATCGCCGCCGCCGGGGAAGCCGGCCACTTCGATGTTCGCACCGGTCTGGCCGCCGGAGGATTCAGGGAACACGCCCGGCGATGCTTTCAACAGATCAGCCGCGCTGACCGGGTTGGCTTGCTTGATCTGCTGCGAGCTCATCGAGGTGACGGAGTAGGCCGCATCGATCTTCTTGATACCGCCGAAGGTGGCGGTGCCGGTGACCACCACCTGTTGCAGCGTCGATACATTCTTGCCGTTGCCATTGCTGGACCGCTGCGAGTTGGCGTTTTGCGCCGGCGCCGTCGTGGACTGGTTTGTCGAAGTAGCTTGCGGTTGAGCGTTGTCTTGCGCATAGGCCGCGCCGGACATCAGCGTGGCGGTGATCGCCGCCGATAACGCAACGCGTGTGAGTGGCTTGGTCTTCATCGAACGTTCTCCCCAACTGTTTCGTATGTGATGTGACGCGGCGTCACCGCGTTTGTTAGCCGCTTATGTCGTGAAAAGACTGATGTCGAACGCGGCAACGTCCGGCAACAGCAGATCCGCCTCCGCCAGTGCTTGCGCCTGGCCGACTCCTATCGCCTTCATTCCCGCAGCGTGAATGCTGGCGATCCCTGCCGCGGCGTCCTCCACGCCGATACATTCGCTCGGCTCCAAGCCGAGGCCGCGCGCGGCGGCCAGGAAAATCTCCGGATCGGGTTTGGCGCGACTGATGTGGTTGGCATCCACCACGTAGTCGAACAAATCCGCGATGCCGAGCCTTTCCAGCAAAAGCGGTGCGTTGCGGCTGGCAGACGCCAGCGCGGTTTTCAGGCCTTCGCGCCGCACCGATTCGACGGCATGGCGCGCACCGGGCAAGAGGTTTTGTGGGCCGAAGGTTTCGATCTGCTGCCGGTAATATTCGTTTTTGCGCGAGGAAAGCGCTTCTTTTTCGTCTTCCGAATACGTGCGCGATGCGCGTTCCAGCAGGATGTCCAGCGAACCGCGGCGATCGACGCCCTTGATGCGTTCGCCGGTGGCATCGTCGAACGCAATGTCGATTTCCTGCGCAAGCCGTTTCCAGGCGGCGTGGTGCACGATGGCGGTATCGGCTATCACGCCGTCCAGATCGAAGATGACGCCCTTCAGTTCAGGGCGTGCGGAAGCATGCAGGGGAAGGTTGACGGTGTGGCCGGCGTGCAGCATCACCGTCTTGCCGCGGTGGAGAATGTCGAGCTGCGCGCCTTCGGTGAGCGTGTATTCCACGCGATCTTTTTTGACGGCGATACGGATATGGTGATCGCGCCAGCGCACGCCGAAGCGATAGCTGCTCCAGGCGGGCGGCAGGGTGGGGGCAAACGCTGGGCGTCCATCGACGACGCGCATGCCGCCGAAGCCCCACGCCAGCGCCATCCAGCTGCCGGCCATGGCCGCCATGTGCACGCCGTGCGAGGTGTTGCCGTGCAGGTTGTCCAGATCGACGCGCAGCGTATCGAGGAAATAGCCGTACGCCTTCTGCGCATAGCCGACTTCCGCCGCCACCACGCTGAAGGTCGACGCCGATAGCGTGGAATCGTGCACGGTGACGCCTTCGTAGTAATCGAAGTTGCGCCGCTTGCTTTCCACGTCGATGGTGTTGCCCGCCAACACGAAGGCTTGCAGTACGTCGGCCTGCTTGCATACCTGGTGGCGATAGATCGTTAGCGGATGCAATTGCAGCAGCAGCGGACGATGGCCATGTTCGCTCGGGTGCGCGATCGGCAGGCGCGGCTTGTTGAGGAAGTCGTCGTCCTGCGGAAAAATGCCCAGTTCCGCATCGACCGGGAGGTACATCGCATCGGCGGCCGCCAGCCACGCGGCGATTTCCTTGTCCGACAGATCCAGCTGCGTGGCGATGCGCGCGTAATCCTGCGGCCGTTCGCGACCCAGCTGCGACGCCACCGAGGCCGCGTGGCGCAGATGCTGTTGCGCCATATGGTTGGTGTAGTAGTTGTTGTCGACCAGCGCGGTGTATTCGTCCGGACCGGTCACCTGGCAAATGCAGAACGCATTGCCGCGGCGAGGATTGAAGTGGCCGACGTGATGCCACAGTCGCGCGGTTTCGAACAGCATTTCGGCGCCGCCGCGCACCAGGAAATCGATATCGCCGGTGGCTTCGACGTACAGTCGGATCGCGAACGCGATCGCGGCGTTGATGTGGTATTGCGCCGAGCCGGACGGGAAATAGGCCGAGCACTCCTCGCCGCCGATGGTGCGCCAGGGATAGAGCGCACCCGTGGGGTGATTCATTTCGCGCGCATGATTGCGCGCGCGGTCGAGTGTGTTGATGCGGTACTCGAGCATGCTGCGCGCGCGCTCGGGCGAGGTGAAAGCCAGCACGGGAAGAATGAAGGCTTCGGCATCCCAGAAATAATGCCCCTCGTAACCTTCGCCGGTGAGGCCTTTGGCCGCCGCGCTGCCGCTGCCATCGCGCGGCGTGGATTGCATCAAATGGAACAGGTTGAAACGCAGCGCCTGTTCGACGGCGCTGTCGCCGTGAATTTCCAGATCCGCTTCCTGCCAGAACGCGGCGCAAGTACGTGCCTGCTCCGAGCGATGGGTGTCGAAATCCAGCGTGAGCGCACGCTCCAGCATGGTGGCGACGCTATCGAGCAGGGAGGCTTCGGTATCGCCGCCTTCGGGACGGCTGCAGGCGTATGCCACGTATTTCTCGAGCATCACGCTGTCGCCGGGGCGCAGGTCGGCCACGTAGTGCTGTTGCACGCCTTCGTAGTCATCGACGATGGCGCGGGCGAACGCCACATTGCTCTGCAACACGCGATGCCGCTGGCCGCAAGCCAGCCGGATATGGCTGTTCTGCGTGCGTTGGCAGATCGAAGCCAGCGTGCGGTCGGCATCGGCGGCGGTGATGCTCAGGCCGCCCTTGATGCGTGTCCCGATACGCGGATCGTCGCCCTGCTCGGCGGCGCTGACATCGGCGACGATGGCCGATTCCAGCGTAAGCGGCCCGCTGTAGTCGACGGAGGTGACGCGATAGCGGATGCACAACAGGTTGGGCGTCTGCAGGGGGACGAGACGTTCGGCCTGGATCTCGATGGTGGCACCGTTGGGGGAGCGCCAGCGCAGCGTTCGTTCCAGGCAGCCGGCGCGCAGATCCAGCGCCTGTTCGAACGCCAGCCATTCGCCTTCGCGCAAATGGACCGGTGCTTCACCCAGCCGCAGGCCGATGCGGATGCCGTCGGGTACCGGAATGCGGGTATCGGTGCTGCGGGCAAAGCCGGGGAAGCGTTCGTGATATTCGATGGGCGTGCGTTCCCACACGCCGGTCAGGAAGGTGCCCTGGGTGGGGCTGCTGTCTTCTTCCAGCCCGCCGCGGACGCCGAGGGTGCCGTTGGCCAGCGCGAACAGGCTTTCCAGCTTGGCCAGTTCGTACGCCAGCGGGCGGCGGGCATGCACGACCCGCCAGGGATCGGGAGACGCCCGGTGCGCCGGTTCCATGGCTATGGCTTGTGCCTCGTTGCTGTGCACGCATTCTCCCCGTGGCATCTCTTTTTTGATTGGTCTTGTCAGCGGCCGAGCTCGGCCGTGGGACGCGAGCATACAAAGCGAATGATATCGATATCAAGATATCGATATCATCGCTGCGTCGCAGCATGATGCGACCGCGCGCGTGTCGAAAACGTCGTCGCACGGGAGGGCTGCATTGGAGGAATGGACGCCCCTCCGGCACACTTATCGCAAATGGGGTGAACGTGCCCGGTTAGCACTGGAAAGGAAGAGGGTCGCCGCTTGACGCAGGCCAAGAAAAAACAACCCCTTGCGCAACGCCCCAGCCTGACCATGGCGGACCTGGCCGAGCTGGCGGGGGTGTCCAAGATCACCGTCTCGCGGGCCTTGAGCGAAAGTCCATTGGTCAATACCGAGACCCGCGAGCGGGTGCAGGCCCTGGCGCGCAAACATGGCTACAAGTTGAACGTCAGCGCACGCAACCTGCGCTTGCGGCGTAGCCACACGGTGGCCGTCATCGTGGAAATGAAGCCGTCGTCCGAGCGCACCATGTGGGATCCCTATCCGCTGTCATTGCTCGGCGGCATCTCGCAGGAACTCACCTCGGCTAGCTACAGCGTGCTGCTCACCACCCGGCAGGGCGCCTCCCATGCCGCGGTGCAGGCGGCGGACGGGCTGATCCTGCTGGGTCAGGGCGTGCGCCAGGATGCGGTGCGCCTCTACGACAAGCTTGGCCTGCCGATGGTGGTGTGGGGCGCCGCTGACGAAGGCGGGGACAACCATATCGTCGTCGGCAGCGACAATCGCCAGGGCGGCATCCTTGCCGCCGAGCGTTTTCTTTCCATCGGCCGGAGGCATCCGGTGTTTATCGGCAATCCCGATCACCCGGAAATGGCGCAACGCCTGTTCGGCTTCGTCGACGAACTGGCCCGCCACGGCATCAAGCCATTGTTGCTGCGGCGCGCGGACTTCACGCTGGAGTCCGGGATTGATGCCGTGCGTTCGCTGGCTGCACGCAAGGTGCGCTTCGATGCCATCTTTGCGTGCAGCGACCTGTTGGCGATGGGCGCGATCCGTGCGCTGGTGGAGCTGGGTCAGTCGGTGCCGAACGATGTCTCCGTGCTCGGCTACGACGACACGCCGCTGGGAGCGAGTTTTCTGCCGCCGCTGAGCACGGTGCGGCAGAACTGGCAGGAAGGCGGGGTACTGCTCGCTCGCAAAGTGCTGGGGCTGATCCAGGGACACGCGATGCAATCGCAGATGATGGGCGTGACCTTGGTGGTGAGGGCGACCTGAGCAAGTACGTTCCAGCTTAGGCAACACTGATCAAGTATCGCCGTCGTCATGATGCCTGGAAGGCTCGCAGGATGTGTCGCGTGGCGCCGGGAAGACTGGCCGTCTTGCCAAGCCGCGCGGCGCAGCCTGCGGGCCTTCCAGACATCACCCCATCACTTTGTTCAACATGGTGGGGCCAGCCCTGTCTGTCCGCCGGCGATACTTGATCGGTGTTGCCTTAATGGCTATCGATGACCGCCCCGGCTTTGCCGGACGCTATTTGGTTTGAGTCACGCCGCCATGGGCACCGCGCTCATGGATTGATAGCAACCGGCCTCGGCCAGGTGCGCGGTAACCGATCGACGAACGCAAGCGACGCACCCAGTTGTGCAATGCCTGCGGCGTGCAACTGAGCTTGGCGGCCGCCGATTGGTTCGTAAGCCATTCTTACGGATGGTCAGGCTAGTGTTCGCGCACCATGCGTACGGCACGCTCGCGGACGTCCTTGGAATAGTTTTGCTCCGTCATCGCTCCATCTGCTCAAGGTTGGGAGTCTACGACGATGCCAGTGCCGTTCACGAAGCGGTCTAACTCAATAGCGAACGCGTCCGGCTTCGGATGCCGCGCCACCATCGCTCCAGCCCCAACGTCCACGGCAGCATTGATGCCGCTGTCAATGGCGTCTATCGGTCCTTGTTTGAGATCTTCTGAATTTTTACCGTTCAAGGCCGTGTCCACGCCGGTGCCGATTCCCAGCACGTTACCTACCGGACCCAGTATGGCGGAGGCGCGGTTTATGGTGTTCTTTGTCCCGTCCCAAGCATTGTTCGTTTGCCTTTTGGCATCATCATTGAGCCTGTCTTGCGTTCGGTCGCGCATATCCACGAAGACATCCTCCTTGATATCGTTTTTACCCGTGTGGTCATTGTAATTGAGATAAGCCGGTGCCCATTTACCTGCGACAAGTTTGTCGAACCCGGTTTCCACACCGGAATGAAAGGCGCCGTCCATGCGGTTATAGAGAGAGAAATGGCCCAGGAAGGCTTCCCGCTTGGGTGGTGTGTTTTGCTGCGTGAGCCAATCAATGCCGTCTTTCTTGTGGCGCAATGGCACGAACGACGGCTTGTTGCCCGGAATGAACATGACTTCACCTCCATCGGCGTCCTTGAACCGCACGATATTGGTGGCCTGGTAACCGTTTATATCGAGGCGCTGCACGGTAACGGTCGGGTCCGGCGGCATGGGTTTGCTGATCTGCTCGAAGGTCACCGGGCCTTTCAGCGGTACCCCCGGCGCCCCGCCTTTCATCACCAGCTTGTACTGCTCTGGCGTCAGTTCGCCATTATCCCGAGCCGCACGCGCCTCCTGCACAAAGTTGTAGCGCGCCGCCGTGGGAAAGGATTCTTTGTTGTCGCTCCAATAATCGTCCAGCGCTTTTTTCCATGTCTGGATGTATGGAAGTTCGTCGTGTGGGGTGCTGGCGCTGAACTTTTCGCGGACCTCGGAGGGTTTGAGTTCGTAGCTATTTTCGCTGGAATATCCTTTGCCGTTGTTTTTATATAAGCCGTAGGCGCTGTCTTGGTTCCTGAATTCTTCCTTGGCTTTGTCGATGACGTTGCCGGGAGCGGAGAACGTATTGTAGAGATAGCCCGGCAAAGTGCGTGACCACAAGAAAGTGCCGGCCTTTCTGAATGCATCACCGACGTTGTCGCTGTGGAATAGATCAAAAAAGAAACCCGTTGCCGAGGGACTGGCGCCGCCGGCCAGGATGCCTCCGAGCAAGCCGGTCGTAGCGTTGTATTTGTCGTGGTTCTGCTGGCCAATGAAGGCCTCCATGACCGCCTCGGTCAGGGTTTGCGTCGAATCGGGCTTGCCTTGTGCGCGTGCGTCATCATCCCTGAAGTGCGCCAACACGATAGTGTCGCCATCGACACCCAGCTTGGCTTTGATGAACTCTCTTGCCACCTCATGTGGATTGGGCATGGGGACGGCCGTTACCTTGGTTGCAACTGCTTGATATTTGTTTGCGTCCTCGGGCGTGGCGAAGGGCACCAGAACGGCCTGATCCGAAGTGCTGGCTGGCGCGTTTTTGGAAGCTGGCGCCGCAGGTTTGCTTGAATGGCCGGACACGTCGGAGGGGAAGGGCGAGGCGTTGGTAGTGATCGTAGGGCCTGCTTCCGGCGCAGGGCGCACGGAGGCTTGGGGCATCGGCGTGGTCGCCTGAGGGTGAATGGTCGAAGACAATATGTCTGTTGTCCGCATGCGCGTGCACCTTAATAAGCGAGTTATCGGGTCGAATATTTGAATGGCGTCGTGACGTCTGGTCGAGGCCGGTTCTGAGCAACTGTAGGGATCTCACGTAGGTCACGGTGTTATCCATGTAGCACGGTGTGCCGGGCTATATACGATTTCGAGAAAAAATGTTCGGGTGATCCGTTGCGGGATATTCTAATAGATGAGTAACGCATGGAAAGTTTTCCCTGCGCTAAAGTCGTGACGCCTCTAGGGAAAGCGTGAAGCCATGTCGCCAGCACATGTTTTTATGCGATCGCGAGGCGCGTTTTTTTAAAACGCCAGGATGCTATTGCGCATCGTTCCATTGCATAAATAAATATGTCGACATGATTTTAAATAAGGACGGACCATTATGCTATTTGGTATCAGTGCTCATCCGAGCAGTATTCATCCAAACAGTTTTCATCCCACCGAACTGCATCCCGTCGAAAACAATCATCCATCGGGATCGAAGCCGGGCGGCAAGGAAATCGAGAAGCCCGTTTCCCCCGTGGTCACGTCCGGGCATGATCCGTTTCCACCGTCATCCTCCGGGCTTCCAACCAGCAGCAGTCCGATGATGTCCGCAATGCAAGATGTCCACCTGTCAAACGATCCAGGCAATTACTGCGCTAGGTTTACTCCTGAAAATAACGGAACCTACGCGCTCTACAGCCGTGATGCCGAAACAGGTGCTCCCAGGGGTACCGGAAGATATGTGAGGCGCGACGATAACGGGAACTGGACGGCTGTTCCCAGCGGCTTGCGGGGAGGTGGCGCAGGCTCTTCCAAACAGGGCTACTCGCAGCTGGACGGCGCGCAGCCATCAGGCAGTGCTACGGCTTCATCGAGCGGTGCCTCAGTTCCCCGGAAACGAGGGAACGACGGCCAAAGTAAGTATTGGGTCGTCGAGGATGGCCGAGGCAACACCAAGCCAGGCGATTCATCGTATGACGCGTACAAGCCTTATTATATATATATGGAAGGGCCCAACGCAGGTAAGGGCACGTGGCACAAAGGTGAAGATATGTCGAGACAATCATGGGCCTACAAGCGGACCTGAAACCCCGGGTATTTTGAAGCATGCGGACTCTGTCGCCGACAAGCTTCCAACATGCCGAGATGCGCCTATATATTTTTAAAGAGGCACATTTTTACGTTGATAGGAATAAATTATTAAATAAGGATTTCGATTATGCCAGGCATTGGCGTTCGTCCAAGCTTTCATCCCACCAATATACATCCCACCGAGACGGCTCATCCAGCAGCATCGAAGCAAGGCGAAAGATAACGAGCATATTAATAGAGGATTATCATTATGCTATTTGGTATGAGCTTTCATCCGAGTAACGTTCATCCTGTCGACATTCATCCCGTGGAGGCCGCGCATCCATCGGGAGCAAAGCCAAGCAGCAAAGCCGGGGATAAGCCCACGTCGCTCGCTGTTATGCCGGGGCACGACCCATTTTCGTCATCCTCCTCCGGGCTTCCAGCCGGCGGCAAGCCGATGAAGTCCACGCTGCAGAAAGTCACATGGCCAAATAAGCAGGGTGACTACGTCGTAAAGACGAATGATCCCCCTGATGCGAACGGTAGCCGGCCGGTCTACGAACGTGACGATGAAACGGGAGCGCCCATGCCCACGCATGGGCGCGCAAAGGAAGATGGGCATGGAAACTGGAAGATCGTGGGCGAGACGGAACCGTTACCCAAGGCGGGGATTAAGGGTGGAATGGATCCGGCCGACGCCAGGGGGAGTGTCGAAGAGGGGCTGCGGGTCAGGGAAACAAAGGCTACATGGGCAACGGCCGTCGCCAAGCATTCGAGGCTCGCCCTTCAAGCCGACAACGCCATCCACGATTTTCATCGCGCCGGAGAATCGCTTAGGAATGCAGAGGAGCGGCAGGCGGCGTGGCAACGGTCACGTGATCGGGAATCCGACCCTGCGCGGCGCAAGGGCCTCCAGACGGAGGTGCACCGAGCGACCAATAACAAGTCCAATGCCAAAAAAAGATATGAGGAGGCGCATAACAGGATGCGCTCCCTGGAGAGCCAGGCCGAAGTGGCTTCTCGCGACCAGCGTTCGGCATTTGATGACTATCACTCTGCGTTGGAAGACGGCTATAAAGCCATGGCCGTACCGCAGTCGTCAAAAAGACTTCCATGACAGCGTGACTGCCGTTCGATAAGGGCGTCTCCTAACAGAGCGCATGAGCAACGTCACATGAATCGTGAGGCGCGTTTTTTAAAACGCCAAGGATGTTATGAAGATCCCTTAATGAATAAATAAATATGCGATGACTTTAAATAAGGATAGTCCGTTATGCGATTTGGTATCAGTGCTCATCCGAGCAGTATTCATCCAAACAGTTTTCATCCCACCGAACTGCATCCCGTCGAAAACAATCATCCATCGGGATCGAAGCCGGGCGGCAAGGAAATCGAGAAGCCCGGTTCCCCCGTGGTCACGTCCGGGCATGATCCGTTTCAGCCGTCATCCTCCGGGCTTCCAACCAGCAGCATTCCGATGAAGTCCACGCTGCGCGATATCAAGCTGTCCGATGATCCGCGTAATTACGCAATCGGGGATACGCCCGATGAAAATGGCAGCTACCGGCTCTACATGCGTGATCCGGAAACAGATGCTCCCAAGGACACGGGCAACTATGTGAAGCCCGTCAAGAACGGGGGCTGGAAGAGAGTGGGCGACACGGATGCCGCCAAACAAGTCGCCAATCCGACCTTGCCGCCAGCTGCCGAGATCGGCCCGGGTGACTTGGGGGAACTCAATGAGAACGGGCTTTTTCCAGATGGAAAGGGCAACCAATTCGGGCTAATGGGCGAAAAACACTATCAGATGAAATACGACCAACAGTTAGGAGGCTATAGGGCGGTGGATCCCCACAAGCCCAATACCTTCCAGGGAAGCGTTCCAGTGAAGCTGGTTGGAAAGGGTCGCGCAGAGCCGTTGACCAATCCCGCGCTGAAGGGGGGGATGGACGATGGTCAGCGCCCGGGGTCATCAAAGCAATCGAGCGGCCAGGGCTCCAAGATGACGCCGCACGAGGTCCGGCCGACGTTTGAGGTGGACTGGCGGATGCATGACCCATTAGGAGATGTCGACGTCAGAGAAGTATATCCGACGGCAGGAGCTCCTGATCCTAAATTCAACGATAAATGGAAAGACAGTTCAGGCATCAAGCCGGGAAAGGGCTGGGTTACAACCGGACGTCATGGTCTTGAGCCTTATACCCCTAAGCCGGGCGAGCGCCCGAGTAAGGAAATATTGGTGGATAGCAAGGATCAACAAGGCCACGTGAAGACGGAATGGAAGTACTACCATGGTTCGCTTGGAAGTGATGGCTCCGGCGGCAGCGCTACATAAGAGCTGGCCGCGAAAAACTGAATAACACGACGGGTGGATTCTTGCTGGCCTCCCGGGCGGAGTTGCTGCTCAAGCGATCCACGCTCTACTTCCCAATCATGATTTGTGGGTCGTTTCCATAATGACGATGAGGCGATTTGATCTTGTTGTTATCCGGGCGGTCTTTTCCGGCAATGGAACTGCCTAAAATAGGATTGCCACGTCCGGCCTTCCCCCGCGGGGTTGATTGTGATGAGGCCCCGCTTGAAGCCGGTCCATAGTTTGATGGCATTTGAACTGACATACTCATGCGTGGACTCCGATTGAAGGAGGCCAAAAACTACACCGCAAGAATGCCCATCTTGGGGGTGTATATATAGTCATTCTCGCAAAACGCATCACAGGCCATTGCTGAGTTCGCGCACTTCGCCGAGGCAGCGGGTCAAATCGAGCGTCGCGATAAAGGCTGCACCCGCTCGCCTGGCATGCCACCTAGTGAAGCGTGTTCTGCACCAGGTTGCAGATCACTTGATGCAAGTGTTGCGGGTCGGCCACGGCGACAACCGGCTATACGCTGGTAGCGAGCTGTGTGTGGGCTGTCATTCCTTTGCGGGCACAGGATCGTTCGCATAGATGAGTACTGCCACGGGCACGCTTATTTTTCCACCCTGGATGCACCGCCATGAAGAGCGTGAAGCCATGTCGTCGGTACATGTTTTACCGTCATCGAGTAGTGCGCTTTTTAAAACCAGGGATGCGCTGAACGCGTCCTTGAATGGAATAATGAAAGTGTCGCCATGGTTTTAAATAAGGAAGATCTATTATGCCATCCGGTATCAGTTTTCATTCGAGCGGTATTCACCCGAGCAGTTTTCATCTGGCCGAAGCGCATCCGGTCGAAGGAAGTCATTCATCGGGCTCGAAACTGGCCGGTAACGATATCGAGAAGCCAGGCTCGCCCGCGGTCGCGTCCGGACATGACCCGTTTCCGTCGTCCTCCACCGGACTTCCCTCCGGCAGCAGTCCGAAGAAGTCCGTGCTGCGCGACATCAAACTGCAGGACGACCCGAGCCATTACGTCATAAAGAATCCTGATAAGAACGGGGACTACGAGCTTTTCAAGCGCGACGAGGCAACGGACGCCCCTATCGACACGGGGCAAAAGGTGAGGTCCAACGGACACGACGGTTTGGAGAAAGTGAGCAACCCGGATGCCGCCAAGCCGGCGAGCAGTCCTACCCTGCCGCCCGCCGCCCAGATCGATCCCAAGCAGTTGGGCCCCCTCAAGCCGGATGGCACGTATCCCGGCAAGGATGGGAACAAATACGCGCTTGGCATCGAAGGTCATCATCCGATGAGCTACGACAAACAACTGCAAGCATGGATGGCGGTCGACCCCGGCAGACCCCATGACTTCACTCGAAGTGTGCCGGTGAAACTGGATGGCAAGGGTGGCGCGGAACCGTTGCCCAGGGCAAGGCTTAAAGGGGGATTAGATCCTATAGAAAGGAAAAAAACGAAGGACTTGCGAATAGCGACGGCGCGGGAGCGCGTAGTGCAAGCAGAAGCCAGGGCCGAAGGCGCCCGTGTTGCATGGCAAAATGCGGCTCAGCATTATAACGAAGCTCTTGCTCATAGTGCTGACGTTAATCGTGACTTACAACGAACTTCAAGCCAGCTTCGGGAATTGAACAGGCAGCACCAGCGATTGAATCAATCGCGCAATCGTGAAAAAGATCCAGTGCGACTGGGTGACATCAACCGGCAGTTGGCTGCCATCGATGAGCAGATATTTACCGCAACGTCGGCCTACAACGCTGCTTATCAGGCATCGGTCACCGCGGATCGCAATCTTTCTGCGGCTACCACGCAATCGTTACAGGCAACTGAGGCCTATCAAAGGGCTGAGCAAGATCGTTTGGACGCTCAAGATAGATTCAATCATGTTCTTCGGGAGTAACCTGTTCGAATGCTCATGGATAGGTCGCTTCAGTGAGGCGTGCCGAGCCGGTTCTCGTTACTTATACGCTCCAATGCGCGTCAAGCTTTGCCTTGATCGCAGCAAAGATGAAGCAAGACTCGGCACGCCCCATGGTGATCATGGCGCTACCGTTCGCGGCGTTCTCCTCGTTATAGGCAGCGGCACCTCGCTTGCGCGGAATCATTCGCATAAATGAGTACCACCGCTGTTGTCGGTTATTTTCCTACCGTTGATGCACCTCCTTGAAGCGCCGTGAACTCCTGCTGTAGGAACATGGTTTTCAGCGGATCGGAAGATACCTGTTGCTTAATGAAACACGCTTTGATGCGTGGATGACAGGAAATCCATTAGATAAGGAAGCCGATCATGCTTTTTTTTCATGCGGTCTCTCATTCGATCCCTCATTCGATCCCTAACGACACTCCTCATGTCTATCCCTCGCATTCATCGGGATCGAAGCTTGGCGGCGAAGGGGGCGGTCTATTTGCTCCGCTCGTGATCAGACCTGTGGAAAACCCGTTCTGGTCTTCTTCCTCAGGACTTCCAATCGCCAGCGGTCTTATGAAGTCCATACAGCAGAAGGTCGAATGGCCAAATCAACAGGGTGATTACGTCGTAAAGGCGAGTGATGCCCCTGATGCGAGCGGAAGCCGCCCGATCTACAAGCTTGATGGTGAAACGGGTGCGCCCCTGTGCACGAATGAACGCGCAAAAGCAGATGGTGATGGAAACTGGAGGATTGTGAGCGGCACGGATACCGCCAAGCCAAACGGGCGGCGCTGCCCTGCCGCCCGCGGCCAAGATTGATCCCGGGCAGATCGGGGCACTCAATGCGGATGGCACGTATTCCGGCAGGGGTGGGAACCGTTACGTGCTCAGAGCCGACGGCTATCACTCGGGGAGTTACGACAGGCAGTTGCAGGGCTGGATGATGAATGATCCTGAGCGGCCCCATGACTTCACACGAAGTGTGCCGGTGAAACTGGATGGCAAGGGTGGCGCAGAGCCGTTGCCCAAGGCCGCGAACAAAGGAGGAGGAGGGCTGCAGCGGCCCGGAAATACCCTCCGAGAACAGCTGAACAGGGCTCGCGAGGACGAACAGGATGCACAACGCAGAGTTGACACAGCCCAGGCTGAGCTGAATCACGCTACGCAAAGAACGCATGACTCCTTGCCTCGATACCTCGCAGACGAACAGCGTGTAGAGCGAATTTCGGATGACATACTGGCGATGGACAGGGAACGTCAACAACTGCAGCAGTCGCTTAGGCATGACCGAATCCTGAGCGGCGAGCGCACACCCAGGAAAGGATAAACGCCATCACACAAAGGATCTCTGCCTCAGACAGAGAGCTTCTCCGTGCTAACGACGCGTCAGACCGGAGTCATCGACGACACACCGATAATCTTAGGCAAGAAAATCAAGCGATCCGTATTCTCATGCGGAGTCAACAGGATTTACATGCCGCTGTGCAGAGAGTTCAGCAGCTTCAAAGCCTGGTACAAGCCACTCCATCACTTGGACGTTAGTCGCATCAACTTGAAGTACAGATGCCGCTCGTGGCGCAGCGTGATGGGGTCATGCCGCGCGCCAGCACGAGACGGCGGTCAATAAACGAGCCTGCTTCTGTCGGTGCATAGGGCAGATATTCAATGCGCAGGTTATACCGCGGACTCAATCCGCACCGGCGGCGTCAACACCAGCCGGAAGCAGCTTCCGCCACCGGCCACGCGCACGTATTCGAGCACGGCCTGATTGGCTTCCGCCATCTGCCTCGCGAGATAAAGCCCGAGCCCGGTGCCGTATTCATGCGTGGTGTAGAACGGCTCGAAGATTTGCGCGGCCACCTTCGGTGCGATGCCTGGGCCGCGGTCGATCACTTCCAGGATCGGCACGCCGTGTTCGCCATGGCGCACCACCACCAGCACGCGCGCCGCCTCGCCAGGCATGCGGCCGTAGCGCAGCGCGTTCTGCACCAGGTTCCAGATCACCTGATGCAATTGCTGCGGGTCAGCCACGGCGACGACCGGCTGTGCGCTGTTGTCGATCACGCGCAATGAATCGTTGCCGATGTCGTTGCCTTGCTTGTATTCGTCGACGAAGCCGTGCGCCCAATCGCCCAGGTTCAGCGTTTCCGGGCGCGAGCGCTCACGTCGCGACAACTGCAGGATGTTCTCGATGATGTCGTTCAATCGGCTGCAGTGGTTGTTGATGATCTCCACCATGCGCAGGTCGGTGGAACTCATTTCGTTCGATTCGGCCAACAGCTGCGCGGAGTAGCGAATGGCGGCCAGCGGATTGCGGATCTCGTGCGCGATCGAGGCGGAAAGGCGGCCCAGCGACCCAAGCGTGAGTTCTTCCGCGCGACGCGACACCAGCGAGGTGTCGTCCAGGAAGATCAACACCAATGAGTCGTCGTTCGGCGCAAGGCGGCTGAAGCGCGGCACCACTTCCGGCATGCCGTCGGCGAGCTGGGTGGCGGTTTCGTCCAGCTTGCCCGAGGTGATCCAGTGATACAGGCGGCGCGATAGTTCCGGCGCCACGCGGCCGAGGTCGCGCTGGTCCGAAGAAGGGTTGCCCAGCAGCATCCAGGCCGACTCGTTGATCTGATGGATGCGATTGGCATCGTCCACCAGCATGACGCCGGTTTTCATGCGGCGAATGATCAATTCGTTGACCTGGGCCAGATTGACCAGATCGATGCTGCGCTGTTCGGCCAAGGCCTCGCTGGCGCGCAACTGGCGGCCGAGCACGTTACACAGCACGACGATCGCGAAATAGGCCATGCCGAACAGGCCCGATTCCAGGAAATCGCGATCGTCGACCGAGGCCGGATGCGGCAGCGCAAACAGCGTGCGTCCCAGCACGCCCAGCGTGGCCAGTGCGGCGAGAAACAGCGCCAACCTCAGCGGCAACAGCAGGGCCCCGGCGGCGAGATTGACGGCCAGCATCATGGCGATACCGATGCGCGCATCGTTCATGGCGGCGATCGCCAGCACGGCCGCGACGATATCCACCAGCAGCGTGCACAGGATGCCCAGCCAGCCCAGCGCCTTGGTCAGGTGGGTGATGGAAATCACCCCCAAGGCGAACAACAGGTAGCCGGCGGCGACCAGCCGCGCCAGGTCGACGTTGTTCAGGTGCGGCCAGCCCATCCCGCTGGGGGTGAAGGCCAGCCCGACGTAGACCAGCGCCTGGGCCAGCCGGAAATAATTCAGGAACAGCAACTCGTGGCGGGTGGTCGTGCTATTGGGCGAATCGACGATCGCTCGGTTGGACACGGGTTTGAACACTCGCGAAGAGAAGTGGCTGCTGGAGCCCCCTCCCTTCCGGAAGGAGGCCGGGCAGGAACAATCTTGCGACAGAACAACATCGAAGCGGACTTCGATACAGCACTTTCGCAGGATTGCCCCCTCGCCTTAATCCTCCGCTCGCTTCATCGGTAACGCAAGGTTGGCCCCTCATCCCAGCCCTTTCCTGCTTGCGGAAAGGGAAGTGAGGAATGTTCTCCCCAGAGGGGAGAAGGGGCAAACGCAAACAGCCATCCTTGGATGGCCCCTTTCCATCCCACCCCGCTTCCGCGAAAATACCGGGCCGTATTGCGCGGTTTCCCCCATGTCGAGGCATGGCCACGGCGCACTGCACGCGCCGGTAGTGCGTAACACCGCCGTCCGTTCTCCCAAGCCTGTGCTGTGGCTACCGCGCAGGCTCGATCCTTCCCCATTCACTCGAGGTAGCGAATGAATTTCCACGAGTACCAGGCCAAAGAGCTGTTCGCGCAGTACGGCATCGCCGTGCCGCCGGGCAAAGTTGCCAGTTCCCCCGACGCCGCCGTCGATGCCGCCAAGCACCTGGGCGGCACGCAATGGATGGTCAAGGCCCAGATCCACGCAGGTGGCCGCGGCAAGGCCGGTGGCGTCAAGTTCTGCAAGAGCCTGGATGATGTCCATGCCGCTGCCAAGGGCATGCTGGGCAAGAACATGGAAACCTACCAGTCCGCCGGCCGTGCGCTGCCGGTGAACCTGGTGCTGGTCACCGATGCCACGAACATCGCCAAGGAGCTGTACCTGTCGATCCTGGTCGACCGCGACAGCAAGGCCGTCACCTTCATCGCCTCCAAGCACGGCGGCGTGGACATCGAACAGGTGGCCAAGGAAACCCCGGACGACATCCACACCATCGTGGTGGATTTCGTCGAAGGCCTGCAGCCATACCAGTGCCGCCAGCTCGGCTTCGCGATGGACCTGAATCCCAAGCAGGTCAACCAGCTCACCAAGATCATGCTGGGCCTGTACAAGCTCTTTAATGAGAAAGACCTCTCGCTGGTCGAGCTCAACCCGCTCGCCATCCTCGAGGACGGCAACCTCGCCGCGCTCGACGGCAAGGTCAATTCCGACGACAACGCCGAGTTCCGCCATGCGGACCTGGCCAAGATGCGCGACCTCACGCAGGAAGACGCCGCCGAAGCGGCCGCCGTGCAGCACAACCTCAACTACGTGACCATGGACGGCAACATCGGCTGCATGGTCAACGGTGCAGGCCTGGCCATGGCCACCATGGACGTGATCAAGCTGGCGGGCGGCGAGCCGGCCAACTTCCTCGACGTCGGCGGCGGTGCCACCAAGGAACGCGTGACCGAGGCGTTCAAGCTGATCCTTTCCTCCGACAAGGTGCGCGCCATCCTGGTGAACATCTTCGGCGGCATCGTGCGCTGCGACCTGATCGCCGAAGGCATCATCGCCGCGGTGAAGGAAGTGGGCCTGACCATTCCGGTGGTGGTGCGCCTGCAGGGCACCAATGTGGAGAAGGGCCGCGAACTGCTGGCCAACTCCGGCCTGGCGATCACGCCGGCCGACGATCTCAACGACGCGGCGAAGAAAGCCGTGGCTGCCGCGAAGTGAGGAGCATCCAAGCATGAGCGTTCTCGTCAACAAGAACACCAAGGTGATCGTGCAGGGCTTCACCGGCCAGCAGGGCACCTTCCACGCCGAGCAGGCGATCGACTACGGCACCAAGGTGGTCGGCGGCGTCACCCCGGGCAAAGGCGGTACCGAACACATCGGCCTGCCAGTCTTCAATAGCGTGCAGGAAGCGGTCGACGAAACCGGCGCCGATGCGTCGGTGATCTTCGTGCCGCCGCCGTTCGCAGCGGATTCCATCCTCGAAGCCATCGATGCCGGCGTGCGCGTGATCGTGACGATCACCGAAGGCATTCCGGTACTCGACATGCTGCGCGTCAAGAACGTGCTGGCGCAGCATCCGGAAACCGTGCTGATCGGCCCGAACTGCCCCGGCATCATCACTCCGGGCGAGTGCAAGATCGGCATCATGCCGGGCCACATCCACAAGCCGGGCAAGGTCGGCATCGTGTCGCGCTCCGGCACGCTCACCTATGAAGCCGTGTTCCAGACCACCAACGAAGGCCTGGGCCAGTCCACCTGCATCGGCATCGGCGGCGATCCGATCAACGGCCTCAACTTCATCGACTGCCTGAAGCTGTTCCAGGACGATCCGCAGACCGAAGGCATCATCATGGTCGGCGAAATCGGCGGCAGCGCCGAGGAAGAAGCTGCTGAGTTCATCGGCGAATACGTGAAGAAGCCGGTGGTGTCGTTCATCGCGGGCGCCTCGGCTCCGGCCGGCAAGCGCATGGGCCATGCCGGCGCGATCATCTCCGGTGGCAAGGGCACGGCGGCGGCCAAGTTCGCGGCGCTGGAGAAAGCGGGTGTGACGACGGTGAAGTCGCCGGCCGATCTTGGCAAGACGCTGGCTGGTCTGCTGAAGAAGTAATCGGCTGCATGGCAGTGCTTGGAAAGGGGCCGCGGCGACGCGGCCCCTTTTGCTGGCAATCCCCTCGGGATAGCGGATCAATCCTTGCGGAGCGCCGCACGTGTCCGGAGGCATGTGCTTCTCTTGCCCGCAAACGCATGGCCATGCCGGCACGATCGCCTCCAGTTCGCCGGCTCGTGGCGCTGGCTGCGGGCGTGGCGCTGATTTCAACACAGAGCGAAGCTGCACGGATCATCGCTGACGGGCAAGCTGCACGGCAGTGGGCCAAGTTTGCGGCGCTCTAGAAGCGGGCGTAGCCATGGGAAATCCCCGGCGGATACTGGCAAGACGCTGGCTGGTTGCCGTGATGGCCGGAAGGGTCGCGGCGATGCGACCCTTCTGTTTTAGGGATCAATCGGCATTGCGAGTCCCGGGGAACACATCAGTTAGTTTCGACAAAAGGACGGGCACTATCCTTCGGTTCGGTGAAAGTGAATTCGTAGCGGCCGTTTCCGGAGTATTCCTTGTTTCCGAAATGAACGTCGTAACGCCCGTTTCCGGAGGCGGTAGTGCGGCCACCGTCTACGGCGACATCGACACCTTCCCCGAAATGCGCGTCGAAGGGAGCGCTTTGGGAGACTCGAACATTGCCGGCATGGAAGCCGTCGCGGCCGTTTTCGGAGATGGCAAGATCGCCACTGGCACTGAAGCTGGCGCGGCCGTTTCCGGAGATGTCAACACTGCCATCCCCGTTCTTCTTCACCTGGACAGGGAGACTCTTCTCAGAAGACGCATGTGCCCGTACCTCGGGCCCAGGCGATACGTAGCCCGGATTGCTGCGTGAGAACGGATCACGCCCAGGCTCAATGCCTACCTCTGGATTTGGCGACGAAGCTGGCGAGCGTCCGGCTTTGGCTGCCTCGAACGATTCTGTCATCGCGATTGACGCGTCCGTCGAGATCGAAATTTGCATGATTCAGTACCTCACATAAATGGGATGATTGTCCGATGCGGGAGAAGGCCGGCGTCACCGTGGTGAATTCGCCGGCGGATCTCGGCAAGACATTGGCCGGTGTGTTGAAGAAATAATCAGCAGGTGCTGCGGTGATCGCAAAAGGGCCGCGCCGAGGCGGCTCTTTTGCTTTTCTTGTTCCTATGTGTTTAGCAAAACCACCGGCGGGGGAATGGGCTTTATGGAAAGGGGATCGGGTAGACGCCAGGCGAAAGCCGGATCGTGGCCCGGATCAACAGGGGGGCGCCCGACTTGGCACGGATTGCCCCCAGGCCTGAATTCGAAGGCCGGATCGAGGACTGCACCCTCAGGAGGCATGAATGGCCTGCCGTAGCCTGCTGGAGAGCGGTCAGGGAGGAGACCGGGCTTGCGGTCCGGATCAACAGGGGGGCGCCCGATTTGGAACGGATTGCCCCCAGGCCTGACGGGGATTGTGGCTGGCGTTTGCGTAGGCGTCGGCGAGCCTGCGGCTACGGGGTTTGTGGCTGGCGTTTGCGTAGGCGTTGGCGAGCCTGCGGCTACGGGGTTTGTGGCTGGCATTTGCGCCGGCGTCAGCAGGCCTGCGACTTTACCCGCCTCGGCTGACGTGAACATAGCCGCGGCAAGGGAATTTGAAGTTTGCATGATTCATACCTCACATAAGCTTGATGATTGACCTGATCGCGGAGTCGTTCGCTTAGCCGGCACCGCGTGTTTTGCTGATCAGGTTTGGCGAGCATATGTCCGAGATGAGTACGGACCGCTGTAGAGGCTTATCGTTGAACGCAAAAACTGATCGCTGCACACTGCTGCATGCCGATGCTTGTTCCAAGGATGGCGCGTTGTCTGCGAGATGCTCTTGCCTCGTGGCACTTCCACTACCATGTAGCGCCAGTCGAACCTGGATAAGCAACACATGGCCGTTCTCCGCCTGGCGCTGGCCCAATACGATTTTTCCGTCGGCGCCGTCGCCGCCAATACCGCCAAAGTCCGCGAGCTGATGACACGTGCCCGCGAAGGCGGTGCATCGCTGGCGGTTTTCCCCGAGCTGACCATCAGCGGCTATCCGCCCGAAGACCTGCTGCTGCGCCCGAGTTTTCTCGCGGCCTGCCAGGACGCCATGCAGGAACTTGCCGAGCACACCAACGGCTTGGCGGCGATCGTCGGTTTTCCGCACAGCCTGGGCGAGGTGTACAACGCCGCGGCGCTGCTGCGCGGTGGCGAGATCGCGCAGATCACGCACAAGCAGATCCTGCCCAATTACGGCGTGTTCGACGACAAGCGCTATTTCCGCCCAGGCCGTACCAGTGCGGTGACGGTGATCGATGGCGTACGCGTCGGCTATATCGTTTGCGAAGACGTCTGGCAGGCCGAGCCATCTGCCGCCGCGGCGGCGGCCGGTGCGGAATTGATCGTGGTGATCAATGCATCGCCATGGGATGACGCCAAGCAGGTGGCGCGCGAAGAGGTGCTGGTGGCGCGCGCGAAGGAAACCGGTTGCGCTTTCATCTATCTGAACCTGATTGGCGGCCAGGACGAGGTTGTCTACGACGGCGGTTCGCTGCTGGTGAATGGCGATGGCAACATCGCCGCGCGTGCGCCGTCGTTTGTCGACGCGCTGCTGTGGGTGGACTTCGATGCATCCAGCCGTACGCTCCATGCACGGGATTGGCCCAGCGTCGAAGACACCGCGCGCGAAGCCACGCTTTACGCCGCCTTGGTGCGCGGCATTCGCGACTACATCGACAAGAACGGCTTCAGCGGCGTATTGCTCGGTCTTTCCGGCGGTATCGATTCGGCGCTCACCTTGGCGCTGGCGGTGGATGCGCTGGGGCCGGATCGCGTCACGGCGGTGATGATGCCGATGCGCTACACCTCGCAGCTTTCGCTGGACGGCGCGCGCGGACAGGCTGAGCGCCTGGGCGTGGAATATCACGTGATCAGCATCGAGCCGATGTACGAGGCGTTCATGGCGCAACTGGCGCCGGTGTTCGCGGGCAAGAAGCCGGACGTCACCGAGGAAAACCTGCAATCGCGCACGCGTGGTGTGACGCTGATGGCGCTTTCCAACAAGCACAGCCGCTTGTTGCTGGCAACCGGCAACAAGAGCGAAATGGCAGTGGGCTATGCCACCTTGTACGGCGACATGTGCGGGGCTTATGCGCCGTTGAAGGATGTATACAAGACCGAGGTCTACCGGCTTTCGCGTTGGCGCAACGTGGATGAGCAGCGCCGGGAAGGCGCCGGCGCATGGGTGATTCCGCCCGCCGTGATCGAACGCCCGCCATCGGCCGAGCTGCGCGACAACCAGACCGACCAGGATTCCTTGCCGCCTTACGACGAACTCGATGCGATCCTTGCGCGCTTCATCGAAGAGGAGCAGTCGCAGGCGGAAATCATCGCGGCGGGTTATGACGAAACCACCGTGCATCGCGTGGTGCGCCTGGTGCTGGTGAATGAATTCAAGCGGCGCCAGTCGGCGCCTGGCCCGCGTGTCACGACGCGTGCATTCGGGCGTGAGCGGCGTTATCCCATCACATCCGGCTGGAAATGAGGCGAAATCTCAATGGCCGTCATTCCCTCGAAAGCGGGAATCCATTTTCATCAGAGCCAAATGGATTCCCGCTTTCGAGGGAATGACTGCGTTCGGGAGGCGGCATGTCGCGTCACATGTCAAAGAAAAAAGCCGGTGGCTGACGCGCACCGGCTTTTTTATGGAAATCTTTTTGGCTCAGTAGTGACCCGAGAACGGAATCATCTTGCGGATCAACGACGGCGAATGCGGCCAATGCGGATCCTTCAAATACGGATGGTCCGGATAGTTGAGGGCCAGCACCTGATGCACCTGGTCGGCCTGCTGCTTCTGGCCCAGGGCCAGGTAGCTGCGGCACATGATGGCCAGTGCGTCGCCGGCTTGCGGCGATTCCTGATAGTGCTCGATCACGTACTGCGCGCGATCGGCCGAGGCCACATACGCTTTGTTGCGCAGGTAGAACTTGGCGACGTTGATTTCGTATTCGGCCAGCACATTACGCAGGTAGATCATGCGTTGACGTGCGTCGGCGGCGTAGGCGCTATCGGGGAAGCGGCGGCTGAGTTCGGCGAAATCATCGAACGATTTGAGGTTGTAGCCCTGGTCGCGACGCGTCTGCTTGCCGAGTTCCTGGCTGCTGAATGTGCGCTCGATGAACCCCGCGGTGCGATCGAAGTTGATCAGGCCGCGCAGATAATAGGCATAATCCACATGTGGATTGAGCGGGTTCGACTTGATGAAGCGGTTGACCGTGGAATAGGCGTCATCCGGCTTGTTGTTCTTGTATTGCGCGTAGGCCAGTTCGAGCTGGGCCTGTTCATTGAACGGGCCGGACGGGAAACGGGCGATCAGGCGCTGGTAGGCTTTCTCGGCTGCCGAATAGTCGGCGTGGACCAGATCGGTATGGGCCTTGGCGTAAAGCTGCGGCAGCGGCAAGGTATCGAGCGGATCGCCCGTATGACGGAACCACGAGCAGGCGCTCATCGTCAGTGCCAGGACGAGCACGATCAGTACTTTAAAGACAGATGTCGGGGCGACCGGCAGCTTGGTTACGCGCATGAGTTAGGGGTTCAGATGTTTGAGCGAAAAGGGATCATAGCCGAAACCGGCGTCCGGCCGGGGGGTCAGGGATGACGGGCTCCATCATCCGTCACGAGGCGGTGGTGCCCCTGTCCGCCGCAGGCCGCAGATTCGACCAGGCTTTGGCCGAGATGTTCCCGGACTACTCCCGTTCACGCCTGACCGCCTGGATCAAGGCCGGCGCCGTGATGCTGGACGGCGCGCCGGCCATGCCGCGGCAACTGCTGAAGGGTGGCGAGCATGTGCGGTTGGAAGCGGAGCTGGAGACCGAAGTCTCCAGCGCACCGGAAGCCATCGCTCTGGACATCGTCTTCGAGGACGCCCACCTGCTGGTGCTGAACAAACCCGCCGGCCTGGTGGTGCATCCCGGCGCCGGCAACCCGGCTGGCACGCTGCTCAATGCACTGCTGCACCATGATCCGAGACTGGCCGAACTGCCGCGCGCCGGCATCGTGCACCGCCTGGACAAGGACACCTCCGGCCTGATGGTCGTCGCCAAGACCCTGGCAACCCATACTGCCCTGGTCGACATGCTGTCCCGCCACGACGTCGAGCGCCAATACGAAGCCATCGTGCTGGGAACGCTGATTGCCGGCGGTACCGTCGATGCGCCGATCGGCCGCCATCACAGTGATCGCCTGCGCCAAGCCGTGCGCGACGAAGAAGACGGCAAGCACGCCATCACGCACTACCGCCTGCGCGAGCGCTTCCGTTCCCACACACTGATCCAGTGCAATCTGGAAACCGGGCGCACTCATCAGATCCGCGTGCATATGGGACATATCGGCCATCCGCTGGTGGGCGATCCCCTGTATGGCGGAAGCTTGAAACTGCCCAAGCGCGCCACGCCGGAACTCGTTGCAGTGTTGCGCGGCTTTCGCCGCCAGGCGCTGCATGCGGAGCGCTTGTCGTTCGACCATCCGGTGACGGGCGACACCATGTCGTTCGATGCCGCGCGACCCGATGACATGAATGCGTTGATCGCAACGATGCGTGACGATCTCGCGGTCAACGGTCCCAACGAGTAATCACTGTGCCTTCCATGACCGATGCCTGGCTGTTTCCCGATTGGCCCGCGCCGCGCGGCGTCCATGCAGCGGTAAGCACCTGCGATGGCCCTGGTGTTTCGCAACCGCCGTTCGGGCGCTTCAATCTCGGTTTGCGCAGTGGCGAGGACGAGCAGGTCGTGCGCAGCAATCGCAGCGCCTTGCGCCAGTCGCTGGCGTTGCCGGCGGAGCCGCGCTGGCTGAAGCAGGTGCATGGCAGCATCGTGGCGGAACTGGGTCCGTTGCCCAGTCCGCAAGAGCCCGAGGCGGATGCGGCGGTGTCGCATCTGCCCGGCACGGTGCTCGCGATTCTCACGGCCGATTGCCTGCCGGTACTGTTCTGCGCCGATGACGGCGGCAGCATCGGTGCGACGCATGCGGGCTGGCGCGGGCTTGCCGCTGGCGTGCTGGAAGACACCGTTGCGCAAATGCAGCGGCCGGCGGCGAGCCTGCTGGCATGGCTCGGACCCTGCATCGGCGGCCCTTCATATGAAGTGGGCGAAGAAGTGCGCAAGGCATTTCTTCAACACGATGCCGCGGCGGCATCCGCCTTCGCGGCGACGCGTCCCGGCCACTGGCTGTGCGATCTGGCTGTGCTGGCTCGGCAGCGTCTTGCGGCGGCCGGTATTACGCGTATTTACGGCGGTGGTTTCGATACGCGCACCGACGGGCGCTTCTATTCCTACCGGCGCGAAGGGGCGCGCAGCGGACGGTTTGCCAGCCTGATCTGGCTGGAACCGTAACCGAATGGCGCTTGCTTAGGCCCCTCTCCCGAGGGGAAGCAACGCATGAGCCAAGCTTGAATCATTCCGCCCCGTCCGCATTTCCAGGGGCAGTGGCGGCGCGTCCGCCAAAAACCTTTTTGGGGATACCTCCAATGCGAATGGACAAACTTACCTCGCGTTTCCAGCAAGCGCTGGCCGATGCGCAATCGCTGGCCGTGGGGCGCGATCACAACATGCTCGAGCCGGCGCACATCATGGCCGCCTTGCTCGACCAGCAAGGCGGTTCGACGGCGCCGCTGCTGACCCAGGCACGCATCAACGTGCCGGCCTTCCGCCAGCGTGTGTTCGAACTGGTCGATCGCCTGCCGAAAGTCAGCGGCCAGGAAGGCAACATCCACGCCAGCAACGAGCTGACGCGCCTGCTCAACCTCACCGACAAGCTCGCGCAGCAGCGCGGCGACCAGTTCATCGCCAGCGAGCTGTTCGTATTGGCTGCGCTGGAAGACAAGGGCGAGTTGGGCGCCGCCTTGAAAGCAGCCGGCGCCACCAAGGCGAACCTGGAAGCGGCGATCGAGAAGCTGCGCGGCGGCGAAAAAATACAGAGCGAAAACGCCGAAGACCAGCGCCAGGCGCTGGAGAAATACTGTGTCGACCTCACGGCGCGCGCGGAAAGCGGCAAGCTCGATCCGGTGATCGGCCGCGACGAAGAAATCCGCCGCGTCATCCAGGTGCTGCAGCGTCGTACCAAAAACAACCCGGTGCTGATCGGTGAACCCGGCGTGGGCAAGACCGCCATCGTCGAAGGCCTGGCCCAGCGCATCATCAAGAACGAGGTGCCCGAAGGCTTGCGTGACAAGCGCGTGCTCTCGCTCGACATGGGCGCGCTGATCGCCGGCGCAAAATTCCGCGGCGAATTCGAGGAGCGGTTGAAGGCCGTGCTCAACGACCTGGCCAAGAACGAAGGCCAGATCATCCTGTTCATCGACGAGCTGCACACCATGGTCGGCGCCGGCAAGGCCGAAGGCGCGATGGATGCCGGCAACATGCTCAAGCCCGCGCTGGCGCGTGGCGAGCTGCATTGCATCGGCGCTACCACGCTGGATGAATACCGCAAATACATCGAGAAAGATGCCGCACTGGAGCGCCGCTTCCAGAAAGTCTTCGTGGGCGAACCGAGCGTGGAAGACACCATCGCGATCCTGCGCGGACTGAAAGAGCGCTACGCCATGCATCATGGCGTGGAGATCACCGATCCGGCCATCGTCGCCGCGGCCACGCTGTCGAACCGTTACATCACCGATCGCCAGCTGCCGGACAAGGCCATCGATCTTATTGACGAAGCCGCCTCCCGCATCCGCATGGAGATCGATTCCAAGCCGGAAGAGCTCGATCGCCTGGAGCGCCGCCTGATCCAGCTGAAGATCCAGCGCGAGATGCTCAAGAAAGAAACCGACGAGGCATCCAAGAAGCGCTTGGCCGACCTGGACAACGACATCGCCAAGCTGGAGCGCGAGTTCTCCGACCTCAACGAGGTGTGGAAATCCGAAAAGGCTGCGCTGCAAGGCGCGACCAAGGTGAAGGAGCAGATCGAGCAGGCACGCGTTGAATTGGAAGCCGCGCAGCGCCGGCAGGATTACGCCAGGATGAGCGAGATCCAGTACGGCCGCCTGCCGGAACTGGAAAAGCAGCTCGCTGCCGCACAAGCCGCCGAAAAGCAGGAATTCAAGCTGGTGCAGGACCGCGTCACGGAAGAAGAAATCGCCGAAGTCGTCTCGCGCTGGACCGGTATTCCGGTCAGCAAGATGCTGGAAGGCGAGCGCGAAAAACTGCTGCACATGGAAGACTCGCTGCACAAGCGCGTGGTCGGCCAGGACGAAGCAGTGCGCGCCGTCTCCGACGCAATTCGCCGCGCACGTGCGGGGCTCTCCGATCCCAATCGCCCGTACGGCTCGTTCCTGTTCCTCGGCCCCACCGGCGTGGGCAAGACAGAGCTATGCAAGGCGCTGGCCGAATTCCTGTTCGACACGCAGGAGGCCATCGTGCGCATCGACATGAGCGAATTCATGGAGAAGCATTCCGTCGCTCGCCTGATCGGCGCGCCTCCCGGTTATGTCGGTTACGAGGAGGGCGGCTATCTCACTGAGGCCGTTCGTCGTCGTCCCTACAGCGTGATCCTGCTGGACGAAGTGGAGAAGGCGCACCCGGATGTGTTCAACGTGCTGCTGCAGGTGCTGGACGATGGCCGCCTGACCGA
>NZ_DAIOEU010000045.1:0-39460 GCF_036746095.1 Dyella sp. | reverse complement strand
TATCTCATCGTCGACCAGACCGAGGCGATGACCACCATCGACGTCAACACCGGCGGCTACCTCGGTACACGCAATCTGGAAGAGACCGTTTATCGAACCAACTTGGAAGCCGCCCAGGCAGCTTCGCGCCAGCTGCGGCTGCGCAATCTCGGCGGCATCATCATCATCGATTTCATCGACATGACCGATGAAGAGCACAAGCGCCAGGTCATCCGCATGCTGGAAAAAGGCCTTGCCCGCGACCACGCCAAGACCACGGTGTACCCGATGTCGCCGCTCGGCCTGGTCGAGATGACGCGCAAGCGCACCACCGAAAGCCTGGAGCGCCAGCTGTGCGAGCCATGCCCTGCATGCATGGGGCGCGGCACGGTGAAAACCGCCGAGACCGTCACTTACGAAATTTTCCGCGAGATCACTCGCGCAGTGCGCCAATTCAATGCGCAGAAATTGCTGGTGATGGCCAGTTCCAAGGTGGTTGGCCGCATTCTTGAGGAAGAGTCTGCCGCCGTGGCCGAGTTGGAAGAATTCATCTCCAAAAGCATACGCTTCCAGGCGGAGGAGCATTATTCGCAGGAACAGTTCGATGTCGTACTTCTTTGAAGCCGCCCCGGGCGTCTGGTAAGCATGCGGTCGCAAGTCTGGACACATCGTGTGACACGTGCGCTTGGCTGGACGGTTGGCGTGGCGGTGATCGCGCTCGCCCTCACCGCGGCGCTGGCCCAGGTGCTGCTGCCGCTGCTGGCAAGACATCCGCAGTGGGTGGCGCAGGAACTGAGTGAGAAGCTGCAGCGGCCGGTGACTTTCGCGTCCATGGATGGCCGCTGGGAACCTTCCGGGCCGCGCTTCGTCATGCGCAATGTCAGCTTCGGCCCTGGCGAGGCGGGCGGCACGCCGTTGCAGGTGCCGGAGATGGATCTCAAGCTGGATTTCGGCGGCTGGTTGCTGCCGTCGCGGCATTTGTTGAATCTGCAAGCCAGCAACCTTGAGCTGGATATCACGCGCGATGCCAACGGCCGCTGGCAAATCAACGGGCTTGGCACGGCGGGCGGTACGCAGCGGCAGCACATTTCGTTTGGACGTCTATCCGTCGAACTGTGGCTGGACCACCTGCGCGTCAATATCGACGACCAGCTCATCAACGAGCGCTACACGCTGCTGGCCGAGCAGCTTCGCCTCACGCACCAGGGCAGCCACATCCGAGTGGGCGGGCGTATCCACCGCATCGGCGCCACGGGCGTGCTGCGCGCGGCCGGCTGGTTCCGCGACGACGGCGCGAGCGGCAAGTTCTGGCTGGCGGCGCAGAACGCCGATCTGCATGGCCTGGCGGCCGGCTTCGACATGGGCGGCTACGCCATCAATAGCGGCCATGGCGATATTGCGGTGTGGATGGACTGGCGCGAGAACCAGATCGTGCGCGAGCTGTTCCAGCTCAACCTGCGCGATCTTGCCGTTACCAATCCCACTGGCATCAAAGTGAGCGTCGCGCAGCTGAACGGCGTGGCCGAACTTGGCCGTCACGAGGGTGGCTACAGCGTGCGTTGGGCCGACCACGATGGCGGCGCAATGAAAGCGGACGTGAACCACTTCGGCACACCGCAATCGGATATCCGTGCCGTCGCCAGTAAGTTGCAGCTGGCGCCGCTGATGCCGTGGCTGGGATTGAAACCTGGCCTGTCGCCGAGTTTGGCGCAATGGTTGGGCGCAGGCGCGCCGCATGGGCAGATCGAACGCGCCGTGTTTCATTGGAGCGCCGCGACCGGGTTGAACATCTTGGACGCTGCGTTCGACAACCTCGGCATCCAGTCCGTCGGCAAGTTGCCGGGCCTGGATCATTTGCAGGGCGAAGTGCGCGGCGATGCCGAATCCGTTTCGCTGGAATTGCCAACGCAAAGCACCACCATCAACGCTCCGCACACGTTCCGCGCGCCCTTCGCCATGAGTCAACTGGGCGGCACGATAGCCGCCTGGCGCGATGACGATGCCACGCACATCGGCATTGCGAGGCTGGACTTCGAAGGCCAGGGTTTTGGCGGTAATGCGCAAGGCGAAATCGATCTGCCGACCGATGGGGGCCGCCCGTTCCTGGATGTGTATCTGGCGCTCACCCACGCGGACGTCACCGCGGCCAAGCAGTTCTGGCCCATCGATTCCTTGAATCCACACGCGACGGGATGGCTGGATCAGGCGCTCGTATCTGGCCGTATCGACGATGCTGCGGTCGTGGTACGCGGCAATTTGGCGAACTGGCCGTTCCATCACAACGAAGGCCGTTTCGAGGCGCGCGCCGATATCAGCGATCTCACGCTGGCCTATGGCAAGAGCTGGCCGGTGGCTGACCACGTGCAAGCCACGGCCAACTTCATTGATGCAGGCATGCTGGTGGAGGCCAGCGGCGAAGCGATGGGCGTCAAGGTCACGCGTGCGGTGGCGGTGATTCCCGAGCTGGGGCATACCGTGCTCGATCTCAATGTCAGCGGCGAAGGCAATGCATCCGACCTGCTCAACTTCGTGGGCAACAGCCCGATCGCCAACAAGCATGCCGACGTGCTGGCCAAACTCCAGCTGGGCGGCACGGGCAGCTTTGATTTCCACCTGTCCCTGCCGACGCACGAGATGCACAACTTCCTGCTCGACGGCACGGCGCAGTTCAAGGACGTCGATCTGAGCGCGCCGGAATGGAAGTTGCAGCTCGACAAGCTCAATGGCCCGGCCACGTTCGACGCGCATGGCTTTCATGCCGGGCCGCTCGCCGGTGGTTTCCACGGTGAACCGACGCAGGTTGACCTGGCGATAGCCAGTGCGACCGGCAACCCCAATCTCGTGCTCGCGGCAAAGATCAACGGCAATTACACCGTGCAGGAGCTGCTGCAGGATTATCCGCAGCTGAAATGGCTGGGCGACATTGCCGACGGACGCAGCCAGTTCGATATCGGTTACCAGATTGCGCATGGCGACGATGGTGTCTCGGACGTCCAAACGCTCAGCATCGATTCGCCGCTGTCCGGGGTGGCACTGAATTTTCCGGTGCCGCTGAGCAAACCGGCGGATGGCGAGCTGCCTTTGCACGTAACGCTGGGTGTCCCGACGGCAGGCGCACCGATGCAGTTGGCGCTGGGGTCGGTGGCGAGAGGCCGGCTGCGGCTGTCGAACGGTGAAGCATCGCCGCTGGCCGCGACGTTTGTCTTCGGCGATCAAATGCCGGATGCCGATACCTTGCCGGCCAAGGGCATGCGGATTCGCGGCGACGCACCGGAACTGGATGTCACCGGTTGGGTGAAACAATCGATCGCCGGTAGTGCCAGCGGCAATGGCATGAGCCTGGAAACCATCGATGTGAACACGGAACACGCCGAAGTGTTCGGCCGTGATTTTGCGCGTATGCACGTGACGGCGATACCCAAGGCCGACACCTTGGAACTCGACGTGGACAGCGCGGCGGCTGCCGGCCACTTCAGCGTGCCAACGGTGGATCTCAACAAACGCGGCATCACGGCGCGCCTGCAGCGCATGTATTGGCCCAAGCAGCCGACGCTCGCCAAAAAGCCCGGTGAAGCCCCGCCGCCGGCGACCGATCCGGGCAATACCGGGGTCGATCCACGCAGCATGCCGCCGCTGCATTTCTGGGTGAACGACCTGCGTCTTGATGACGCCAAGCTCGGCGAGGCACGTTTGGAAACCTGGCCGACGCCCGACGGCATGCATATCGATCAGCTCTCCACGCAATCGCACCACGTACAGGTCAGCGGCAGCGGTGACTGGAATGGCACGCCGACCAGGAGCAGCACGCATCTGCAAGTGGATTTCAGCGCCAACAACCTGGGCGAGATGCTGACCGCGTTCGGCTTCGCCGGCATCTTCGACGGCGGCAAAACGCACGATGTGCTCAACGCCACCTGGCCCGGCGGCCCATGGGCGTTCGAGCTGGGCAATATGGACGGCACGCTTGCGGTGGACGTTACCAACGGCAGCATTCCCAAGGCATCGCCGGGTGTCGGCCGCTTGTTCGGGTTGGCCTCGATCGCCGAGTTGCCGCGCCGCCTGTCGTTCGATTTCAACGACGTGTTCGGCAAGGGTTTCGGCTTCGACTTGATCAAAGGCGATTTCAAGCTCAGCGATGGCAGCGCCTATACCGACAATCTGAAGATCCATGGCTCCGCTGCGGAGATTACGGTCAAAGGACGCACCGGATTGCGCAACAAGGATTACGACCAGCAGATGGTGGTGATCCCGCACATCGGCAACAGCCTGCCGGTGGTGGGCGCGGTCGTGGGCGGACCGATCGGCGCGGCGGCGGGTTTTGCCGTGCAGAGCGTGCTGGGCAAGGGGCTCAACCATGTCGCCATCAAGCGCTACCACATCACCGGCAGCTGGGATAAGCCGGTGTTTACGTCAGCGGGCGGGGGCGAGCAGGCTCCGCCCAGTGCCCCTGCTGGCACCCAACCTGCGCCGGCTCCCGCGTCGTCCGCACCCAGTCCGCAGCATCCCTAGGGATGCTCTTTAAGCAGCAGGAATCGCCCATACTTCGTTCCTCAATCATCGCCACGGTAGCTATCGCATGAGTTCTCTTATCGCCCAGGCCGAAAACCGTCTGCTTACCCCCGGCGGATTGGCCACCGGCGACCTTGAGCGCGTGTTCACCCAGCTGATGGGGCCGTCCATCGACGCCGCCGATCTCTACTTCCAGCATTCGCGCAGCGAGTCCTGGGTGCTGGAGGAGGGCATCGTCAAGGACGGCAGCCACTCCATCGAGCAGGGCGTGGGCGTGCGCGCCATCAGCGGCGAGAAGACCGGCTTTGCGTATTCCGATGAGATCGTGCTGCCGCAGCTGCTGGAAGCGTCCAAGGCCGCGCGGGCGATCGCACAGGATGGCAATGGGGTAGGCAGGCCGCTGGCGGTGCATGGGGTGAAGTCGCTCTATCCGGCCATCGATCCGGTCGAGAGCCTGTCCAATCCCGACAAGATCGCCGTGCTGCGCGAAGTGGACGCCTATGCGCGTACGCGCGACCCGCGCGTGAAGCAGGTGATCGTCAGCATCAACGCCACGCTCGATACCGTGCTGATCGCTGGTTCCGACGGCACCTTGGCTGCCGACGTACGGCCGCTGGTGCGGTTGTCCGTGCAGGTGATCGCCGAGCAGAACGGCCGTCGCGAACAAGGCTATGCAGGCGGTGGCGGTCGCTATGGCTATCGCGAGTTGCTTGAAAACGGTCGCGCGCACGCTTTTGCGGAAGAAGCCGTGCGCCAGGCGCTGGTCAACCTGGATGCGGTCGACGCTCCCGCCGGCACCATGACTGTGGTGCTTGGCCCCGGCTGGCCCGGCGTGCTGCTGCACGAGGCGATTGGTCATGGCCTGGAAGGCGATTTCAACCGCAAGGGCAGCTCCGCCTTCGCCGGCCGCATCGGCCAGCGCGTCGCCGCGCCGGGGGTCACCGTGGTGGACGACGGCACCTTGCCGGGCCGCCGCGGCTCGCTGAGCGTGGACGATGAGGGCACACCCACCAACTGCACCACCCTGATCGAGGACGGCATCCTCAAGGGCTATATGCAGGACAAGCTCAATGCGCGCCTGATGGGCATGGCGCCGACCGGCAACGGCCGCCGCGAATCCTTCGCGCAACTGCCGATGCCGCGCATGACCAACACTTACATGCTGGCCGGCCAGCACGATCCGCAGGACATCATCCGCTCGGTGAAGAAGGGCCTGTACGCGGTGAACTTCGGTGGCGGCCAGGTGGACATCACCAACGGCAAGTTCGTGTTTTCCGCCAGCGAGGCGTATCTGATCGAAGACGGCAAGGTCACCACGCCGGTAAAAGGCGCCACCTTGGTCGGCAGCGGCCCTGACGTGCTCACGCGCGTATCGATGATCGGCAACGACCTTGCGCTCGATGAAGGCATCGGCGTATGCGGCAAGGACGGGCAAAGCGTGCCAGTGGGCGTGGGCCAGCCGACGCTGCGCGTGGAAAGCATGACGGTAGGCGGTACGGCGTCATAGTTTGCGTAAGCGGGACAGGGCGCCTAAGCACTTCCTTCCCGTGCTTTGACGGTGACATTACGCAGCTGTTCTTAGTTTCTGTGCGACCGCCATCCAGCGGCAGCGCCATATCGGCGCTGCCGCGTTTTCTTTGTGGCGATGTTTTCCGTTCACTCGGAGAAGCGCATGGAACGCCGCACGCAAGTGGCCTTGTTGCATCGGTTGTTCGAGTTGATCGATAGCGGCGGCACGCAGTTGAATGATGCGTGCTGGCAACAATCGACCGAGGCGTACATCAGTGCCGCGCGCTTGGCATGGGAGCGCGAATATTTGTTTTCCCGCTATCCGTTGTTGGTCACCCATGGCAGTCGTGTGGCGGCGCCTGGCGACTACGTCACGGATGATCTCGGCTTCGTCCCGCTGCTGCTGACGCGTGATGGCGACGGACGGCTGCATGCCTTTGCCAACCTTTGCCGCCATCGCGGTGCGCGGCTGGCGCACGGTTGTGGACATGATGCGCGTGCCTTTGTATGCCCGTTCCATGGCTGGTGTTACGACCTCGCCGGACAATTGCGCAACCTCGTGCCGCGGGACGGTTTTGCCGGCCTGCATCGGCGTGGATATGGGCTGGTCCGCTTGCCGGTGGCCGAGCGGCACGGGCTGGTCTGGGTGCTGCCGAAGGCCGGCGCGCGCATCGACGAAACGCGACTGTGCGGCGATTTGGACGGGGACTTGGCGGCGTACGGTTTTTCCGGGTTTTCCCACTTCGAAACCAAGCTGTTGCACGCGCGCACGAATTGGAAACTGGTGATCGACGGTTTTCTGGAGAGCTGGCATTTCAACGTGCTGCATCGGCAGAGCATCGCGCCTATTTTTCTTCCGGGCATTGGCCTGGCCGATCGTTTCGGGCCGCATGTGCGGGTGATCTATCCACGCCGTTCGGTGCTTCAGCTGCGCGGACAGCCCGAATCGCAATGGGATCTGTTGAAACACAGCATCGTGCTTTACGTGCTGTTTCCAAACACGCTGGTCAACTGGCAGGGCGATCACCTGGAGGTATGGCGTGTTTTTCCCGACCGGAACGGCGCGCCAGGCGAGTGCGTTGCCGAGGCTTCGCTCTACACGCCTGAGCCTGTGCAGACGGATTCGGCGCGCGAACATTGGCGACGCAATATGGACCTGCTGATCCGCACGGTGGTAGGCGAAGACCTGGCCGTAGCGGAAGACATGCAACGTGGCTATGAAGCGCGCGTGCAGACCACGGTGACGTTTGGGCGGCACGAACCGGCGCTGGCGTTTTATCACGCGCAACTGGGTGACGAGTCGCTTGCGCAAAAGGTTGAAGCGGACCGCGTAGGTTGAAATGAGCGAATGCGAACTTCAAGGCGACACTGATCAAGTATCGCCGTCGTCATGATGTCTGGAAGGCTCGCAGGGTGTGTCGCGTGGCGCCCGGCCGTCTTGCCAAGCCGCGCGGCACAGCCTGCGGGCCAGCCTACATGTCTTCGTTTAGCGTCTTCAGCAGCTGGAATATTTCGCGATAGGCGCGCGGCGATTTGTTTCCGTCGCGCTCGATGCGCGCCTGGCGAACCAAAGAGCGCAGGTGTTGCCGATCGACGTGGGGGTGCTGGTCGATCAATTCCTGCAGGGTGTCGTCGTTTTCCAGCAGGCGTTCGCGCAGCGCTTCCAGGCGATGCATGGCGGCGGTTTCCTTGCGCTGCTGCTCGCGGTTTTCACCCAGCAGCGCACGCGCGCCGTCAAACACTTCGTCCTCGTGCCGCCGCATCACCTTGGCCAGAAAGCCAAGCTGGCGTTTGCGGGCGATGTGCGACGTGATGCGCTTGAGGTTGTCGATTTCGCGCAACACATCTTCCGGCAAGTTTGCGCGTGCCAGTTTCGAGGGCGGCAGTTCGGCCAGCTGTGAGGCGAACGCGAGCACCGCCAGCGCATCGCGCCGCTGCTGCGTGCGGGTGGGACCGTAGTCGTGTTCGGGATCGTCGGTGTAAGTGCGGTTCACGGGGTGTTCCGGTCGGCCTGGGTGAATTCGGCCGGCATGGCTTCGATCAAGGCGAAGCGGGGGATGGGTTCGCCTTCCAGTTCCACCGTCTCGGCGAACATGGCGGCGGGTCGTACCCACAGTCCATAGTCGCCGTACAGCGCCTGGTAGACGACCAGCTCTTCCATCGTTTCGCTGTGCCGGGCGGTGCCGATCACGCGATAACTCTGGCCTTTGTAATGACGGTAGATGCCGGTGGCTATGGACATGGGCCGCTCCTATGGCAACCTGTAGGGTGCTCTGATCCATTTTACGTGGGCGTTACCGATTCTGTCCGTTCGCAGGCACAGGGCCACATGCCGCGCTTACGTAAAATGGATCAGAACACCCTTTGTTTCGATATTGGCAATGGGTCTGGGCGGCCCCACGTTTGTCCATTGTATCCACGTACCCAACAGGAAGCCCCAAGTGAGCGACGTTGCCATCAGCCAGGACACCAGCCAGCGCGAACTCGACCGTTTGGCCGAGCTGGCCGAAGACGTGATCCGCCGTGCCCGCGCCGCCGGGGCCACCCAGGCGGAGGTGTCGGCCAGCATCGATGCCGGCCTGAGCGTCAACGTGCGCCTGGGCGACGTGGAAACGGTCGAGCACACCCGTGATCGCGGCTTTGGCCTGACGGTGTATTTCGGCAAGCGCAAAGGTTCGGCCAGTACCGCCGATCTGAATGCGGACTCGATCCAGGCCACGCTGGACCAGGCCTGCGCCATCGCCCGGTACACGGAGGAAGACGTGGCAGCCGGGCTGGCCGATGCCTCGCGCATGGCCACGCAGTTTCCCGATCTGGACCTGTGGCATCCATGGGCGATCGATACGCCGCAGGCGATTGCGCTAGGCCAGGAGATCGAAGCGGCCGGACGCGCCCATGCGGGCATCACCAATTCCGATGGCGCCAGCGTGCAGATGGGCGAGAGCTTGTCCGTGTACGCCAACTCGCATGGCTTTATGGGACGCGAGCGCGGTACGCGGCATTCGCTGTCGCTGGCCTTGATTGCCGGTGACGAAGCGGGCATGCAGCGCGACTACTGGTATGACACCGTGCGCAGCGCCGACGATTTCATGGGCGCGCGGGTACTGGGCGATACGGCCGCCGAGCGCACGCTTGCCCGCCTAGGTGCGCGGCGGTTATCGACACGCCAGTCAGCGGTGCTGTTTGCGCCGGAGATCGCGCGAGGCTTGATCGGCCATCTGGTTGGCGCGGTCAGTGGCGGTGCGCTGTATCGCCGCGCCAGCTTCTTGCTGGATCATGCCGGCAAGCAGGTCATGCCGGCCTGGCTGAATATCGTGGAGCGCCCGCATCTGCTGCGCGGACAAGGTTCGGGGGCATTCGACGCGGAAGGCGTTGCGACGCGCGACCGCGTGCTGATCGAGAACGGCGTGCTGGCGCGCTATGTCCTGAGCAGCTATTCCGCACGCAAGCTGGGACTGGAATCCACCGGCAATGCCGGCGGCATCCACAACATGGCGGTCGAGCCGGGCCACCCCGACGGCGGCGCGGCCGACGACTTCGACGGCATGTTGCGCCGGCTCGGTACCGGGTTGCTGGTGACGGAGGTGATGGGGCAGGGCGTCAACACCATCACTGGCGACTACTCGCGCGGCGCCGCAGGCTTCTGGGTGGAGAACGGCGAGATCGCCTATCCAGTGGAGGAGATTACCATCGCCGCGAATCTGCGCGACATGTACACCGGCATCGTCGCGGTGGGCGCGGACGTAGACAGGCGTTCGCATCTGCTGACCGGATCGATCCTGATCGACCGCATGACGATCGCGGGCGAGTAGCCAAGCGGCTAGGTCAAAAGCTCAAGAGCAAGTTCCTGCGCACCCTGCTAGGATGCCTTTCACCGGCATGCGCCGGTGTTTTGCACGACTTGAAAGGAGATGCTTATGAGCGTTCCGCCCGAGTCCGTTGTACCCCCTCCGCCGAGCGAGCACATCGGTGACATTCCCGCCGAAGAGCGCACCTGGGCGATGTTCGCGCATCTGTCGGCCCTGCTGGGCGCCTTGCTCACCGCTTCGCTCGGCGCCGGATGGGGTTGCTTCATCGGCCCGCTGGTGATCTGGCTGGTGAAGAAAGACACCATGCCTTTCGTTGCCGACCAGGCCAAGGAAGCGTTGAACTTCAACATCTCCGTGGCGATTGCCAGCCTGGTGTTGCTGGTGCTCTCGGCCATCACGTTCGGTATCGGCCTGATCATTGCGATTCCGCTGTGGGTGATCATCGGCATCGGCTGGCTGGTGCTGACCATCGTCGCCGGCGTCAAAGCCAATGAAGGCGTGCGTTATCGCTATCCGTTCGCGTTGCGGTTGATCAAGTAGGGAGAGCTTGGCCGAGCACGCATCTGTACGCTGTCGTTCCTGCTTTTTGCGGGAATGACGGCGAAGAGCGAAGACCGTAGATCAGGTTTCCGGCTCGAACGGCTCGGCTTTGTCCGGCGACTCCGGGTCGAGCAGCAAGCGTACGCGCAGTTCGGCTTGATCGAGTGCCTGCTGGCAGTGGCGGTAAAGGCCGATGCCGCGTTCGAAGGCGCTGAGCGACTCGTCCAGGCTCATCTCGCCCCCTTCCATGCGCGCCACCAGTTGTTCGAGCTCGTCGAGCGAATGCTCGAAGTCGGCGACCGAGGTCGTTTCAGCAGCGGCGGAAGTGGGCTTGGCCATGGCGGGCAACGCTAACGCAGCGAGGAAGCGGAATCAATCGCTACAGTACGCCGGCGTGATGCAGCCAGGCGTTTGCATGCAAGTGGTGCTTGCTGCTGCGGCAGCTCGTTGTTCGACTTGCCTCGGAGTGCTTGATTTCGATATATCGAAATTGTACTCTGCGACATCCCCCATCCGGGCAAGCCGGGAGAGGCTCGCTCCTAGGAGTCACTGTGACCAATCCTTCGCCAACGCATGCCGCGGAAGCTGGCGGCATGGGTTTTTCCGGCTATCAGAAGTTCGTGGTAGCCGTGCTGGCCTTTTTGCAATTCACCATCGTGCTCGATTTCATGCTGCTGGCGCCGCTGGGTGCATTGGTCGTGCCGGCTTTGCACATCACGCCCGAGCAGTTCGGCGACGTCGTTTCGGCGTATGCCTTTGCCGCAGGTGTGTCTGGCATCGTTGCCGCCGGTTTTGCCGATCGGTTCGATCGCAAAAAGCTGCTGCTGATTTTCTATGCCGGCTTCATGCTGGGCACCTTGTTCTGCGCGCTCGCACACACCTACGTGCTGTTGCTGCTGGCCCGCATGTTTACCGGCTTGTTCGCGGGTGTCGTCGGCGCGGCGTCGATGGCCATCGTCACCGATCTGTTTCCGTTGTCCATGCGCGGACGCGTGATGGGTTACATCCAGTCGGCGTTCGCGGCGAGCACGGTGCTGGGTTTGCCGTTGAGCTTGTGGCTGTCCAGCCATTGGGGCTGGAATGCGCCGTTCTTCCTGATCGTGGCGGTATGCACGGTGGTGGGTGGGGCGATCATCGGACGCCTGCGTCCAGTCAACGCGCATCTGGCGCTGCGCCCGGACAAGAAGCCGCTGCATCACCTGCTGCATACCTTGACCACGCGGTCCTACCTGATCGGCTTCGCCACCACGGCGTTGCTGACCATGGGCGGCTTCATGCTGATGCCGTATTCCACCTTGTTTATCGTGAATAACCTTGGCATTCCGATGTCGATGCTGTCGGTGGTGTACCTGATCACCGGCCTGGTGTCGGCAGTGATGGGGCCGCTGCTCGGCAAGGCCAGCGATGCTTTCGGCAAGTTCCGCGTGTTCGCCTTTGGCTGCGTGGTGACGATCGTCATGGTGCTGATCTATACGCGGCTTTCCAACGTGACGTTGTGGACGCTGATCTCGGTAAGCGCGCTGCTGCAGATCGGCATCTTCTCGCGCATCATTTCCTCCTCGGCGTTGATGTCCGCGCTGCCCAAGCCATCTGATCGCGGCGCGTACATGTCGATCAGCTCGTCGTTGCAGCAGATGTCCGGCGGCATCGCCGCCCTGCTCGGCGGCATGGTGGTGGTGCAGACGACTACCGGTCGGCTGCTGCATTTCGATGTGCTGGGCGACATTCTGGTCTGCACCACGCTGGCGTCGTTCGCGATGATGTATTTCGTCAATCGCCGGGTGACCGGGACCGCGGTTGCGGTGGCGCCGTTACCGCAGGAAAGCAAGTAGCGGTTCTGATCAGGCTTGCAGAGGCTGCATCCCAGCCCAGGCTGGATGCATGCATCAAAAGCCCGGCCGCCAACACGGACGGGCTTTTGCTTCCTGGAAAATCGCTTCCGCGCGGGCGCTCAGCCAGCGATCCGCCACGGCGATGAGTTCATCGCCTTCGTATAGAAGCGGGCAGGCATCGCGCTGCCAGGGCGGAATCGCGCCGCTTTGAAACAGCGCGCGCAGATCGCGCGTGTGGCGATCGCCTGCTGGCCTGATGCGTTCGCCGCCCCGGCGCCAACGCACCGTCAGGTTGACGGGAAGTGCCGCGACAGGCTCCAGCACCAGCAAGCCGCCATCGGGCAGCCGCAGTGTTTCGCCGCGCCATGGCATCTGTGTGTGCGGTGGCGCCCGATCACGCGGAGCCATCGCCCATAAGCGATGCTTCCAGACGTGCACTTCCGTGCCGGCCCAGCGGATGCATGGCAATTGCCCATCCTGCGCCGTGCACTGTCGCTCGATTTGTCGGCGTTGCGCCGTGGTGGGCGCGGTGAGGCCTTGCGCATGCAGCCAATGCGCCAGTAGCGGATCGCGCAGCGCGGGCGGCAAGGCGAGCCAGCCTCGCGCGTCGAGACTGTTGGTGGCGTCGTCGCGCAAATCTTCAAGCGCAGCCAGCCAGTCCTGTTGCAGCGATTCGGCAGCAAGGCGACAGAGCGTGGCGCTATGCGTGATGGAAATCGCTGCCTGCGGCCAATGCGTTTTCAGCAACGGCATGATCTCGTGGCGCAGATGATTGCGCGCCAGCTGCCGGTCATCGTTGGATGGATCATGGATGCAGGCCAGATCGTGCGTATCGACATAATCGCGCAACACCTGCCGCGGTACGGCGAGCAGCGGCCGCCATATGCTGCCGCTTCCCCATGGACGTTCCGCACGCATGCCGCCCAATCCTTCCGGTCCGGCGCCGCGCAGCAGTTTCAATAGCACGGTTTCCGCTTGGTCGTCCTGATGATGGCCAAATACGAGCCGTTCATCCGCATGCAAGTGCTCGGCGAAGATGACATAGCGTGCATGCCGTGCCGCAGCCTCCAGGCCGATGCCGCTGGCGCGATCCACCTTTGCCGCGCGCACCTCGCACGCAAGGCCTAGCGTGGCGCAGAACGCGCGGCAGTGCGCCGCCCAGCGCGCACTTTCCGGATGCAAACCGTGATCCACGTGCAAGGCGCGCAAGTGGCGTGCGCGTGCTTCAGGCAGATGCGCCAAGGCGTGCAGCAAGGCGGTGGAGTCGGGGCCGCCGCTGTAGGCGACGCAGAGCGAGCCTTGCCGATGCGCACGCAGCGCTTGCTGCAACGTATCCGGCAAGGTGGCTCGGTTAGTCACGCGCCACCGGTTTGCGTTTATTGCGCACGTAGATTGCCTTGGGGCGACCTTCGCCCGGGCTACGCCGATCCAGTTCAAACAATTCGATCGCCGCAATGAGATCGCTCAACTTGCCATAACCATGGCTGCGCGAATCGAAGTTCGGCCGCTGCTTGGTAATGATCGAGCCCACGCCACCCAACCCGGCCCAGCCCTCGTCATCGGATGCGGCATCGATGGCATTGCGTAGCAGGTTGATCAGGCCGGTGTCTTTTTTCAGTTGTGCCGGGGAGCGAGGCTTGAGCGGTTGCTCCTCGTCAGGTTTGGAGGCAAGGATCTCGGTATAGATGAACTTGTCGCAGGCGGCGACGAACGGCTCGGGCGTCTTGCGCTCGCCAAAGCCGTAGACGATCAGGCCCGATTCGCGAATGCGCGCGGCCAGGCGGGTGAAATCGCTGTCGCTGGAGACGATGCAGAAGCCGTCGAAGCGGCCGGTGTAGAGCAGATCCATCGCATCGATAATCATGGCCGAATCGGTGGCGTTCTTGCCGCTGGTGTAACTGAATTGCTGGATGGGCTGGATCGACTGCGTGAGCAGTTGCTCCTTCCAGGTTCTCAGTTGATTGCCAGTCCAGTCGCCGTAGGCGCGTTTCACGTGGGCCGTGCCGTATTTCGCCACTTCGGCGAGCAAGCCATCGGCAATGCCCGGCTGCGTGTTGTCGGCATCGATCAGGACGGCGAGCTTGGTGGCTTGGTCGTTGGCCATGCTGGCGGCTCCAGGCGGCGATGGCGAGATGGTATCGCCAACTCGCCATGTTCAGTGTGCATGCTCGAAAGCGCGTAGGCGATGCTCCAGTTCCCACTGTGCCGTGGCCTTCTCGCTGGTGGCGAGGAATCGTTGACAGGCTGCCGCGGGATTGCTGCTGCCGGGCGATTGGCCCTTGCAGGTGTTGGTGTCCCACAGGCTTTCTCCCGGCAGGAAACTGTAGGTAAGGCTGTTGCGCGCCATCTGTTTAAGCGTCGAATAGTCCAGGCCGAAGTCTTCGGCAACGCGCACGTATTCGTGCGTGAGATCAATGCGCGAGACGCCTTCATCGTCGGTGGACAGTGCGACCGGCACGCCGTATTTCAAGTAGATCAGCAGCGGATGATCGGCGCCGCGCACACCAAGGATCACATCGTTGCTGGTCAGGTTGATTTCCACCATCACGTGGCGCGCAGCCATCTCCTGAAGCAGTTGTGCCGGATGATCTTCGTACATCACATCCACGCCGTGGCCGATGCGTTCGGCGTGGCCGAGGTCCACCGCCTGCCGGATGTGGAAGCGCAGGCCATCAGGCGGAACCAGGCCTGGCGCCAGTTCGCCGGCATGCAGGCTGATATGCACCTTGGGATACAGACGGTGCAGATAGTCGAGCATGCGCATCTGCAAGCTGTAATCGCGCATGGACAAATAGCCGTCTTCGGGCATTACGAAATTGATGCCGACCCAGCGCGAGTCGACCGAAGCCAGCTCAAAACCAAGCAGGGTCTGCGCAAACACTCGTTCGGGCGCCGCGCCGCGCAGTACTTGATAAAGGAAGCGGATCTGCACGTTGCAAGCAGCCTCGGCCTTGGCCTCGTTGCAGTGTTGCTGGCGCGTGCGTTCGGCAAGCGCTTGCGAGAGCAGTTGTTCATCGATGGCTATTTCGTCTTTCAATCCATGCTCAAGCAACTGTTTGCGAATGGTATCGAAGTCGGCCTGCCAACCTAATGTCCGGGCAAGCTCCCTGGCATGTGCGAAAGGCGGCGTCACCATCAATTCGAGGTATTGCTCGTTCTGTGCGGCGGCGCGTGAGCTGACTTCGTTGAGCCACTCGCCCATGTGCCGTGACGGCGCCACCGCCTGGAAGCGGCCGAAGGTATCGAAGAATTGATCGTGGCCGGAACGGCCGGCGGACGGCGCGAAACTGCGCATGGAAAACGCATCGACCAAGGTGTCGTAAAAGTGCTGGTCGCTTAGTGCATCAGCCGCGGGACGTTGACCGGTTCCGCAATGTGGCGCGCTGGCATCGTGCTTGTCGATCAGGCTTGATGTGGCGATATCGACGCATAACCCGTCGGCGGCTGCGTCGGCGATCCACGATTCTGCGTACACCGCGCCGCTCAGATGGTTGTGCAGGTCGCCGCCCTTGGGCATATCGGCAAGAAAAGCATGCAGGGCCAATGGACCTTGCTGGCGCGCGGTTTCAAACGCTTTGGCGGTACGTGCCTCGGCGGTATCGCTGCGCAATGGCACGGCCTGCGCCGAAACCTGCGTCGCAAGGATGGCCACCGCCGCCACGACGGCGCGGCGCAAGAAGGAAGAAGCCAGCATGGAAGAATCGCTTGTCCGGAACCCCAGTCATGATTCTTCAGCAAAAGGCCAGGCGTTGCCAGTTGCCCAGGTGGATGATCGCAGGCTGGCTTAGCCGCGGAAATTCAGTTCCACGCCGACACCGGCGGGATCGGTGAGAAACAGTTGCACTTGTGGCGGCATGTCCACCACATCAATGCGGTAGACAACGCCGGCGGCATCGAGCTTGGCACGCATGGCGGGAAGGTTGGTGCAAGCGAAGGCGATATGGTCCAGCCAGCCGGTGTCTTGCGCCGACGCTTCGCCTCTGCCGCGCGAGGTCAGATGCATGATCGGTTCAGCGCCTGCATACAACCAATAGCCGCGCGAACCGGAGCGAAACGTAGGGCGCGGCCCTTCGTGCAGGCCGATGATCTGGACGTAGAAATGGCGAACCCGCTCCAGCAGGTCGGCGGGCGCGCTGAGATTGACGTGATCGATGCCTTGCACACCCGCCATGGCGCAGGCACCTATTCGTTATAGGCGCCGTAATTGCGCAGGCGGCGATAGCGCTGTTCGACCAATTGCGGGGCTGGAATGCTTTCGAGCCTGTCCAGTTCGTTGAGCAGCACGGCTTTGAGGCGCACGGCCATCGAATGGGGGTTGCGGTGCGCACCGCCTAGCGGTTCGCGCACCACCTTGTCGATCAGGCCGAGTTCCAGGAGGCGCGGTGCGATCAACCCCAAGGCTTCAGCGGCATCCTTTGCTTTGTCAGCGCTCTTCCAGAGAATCGAGGCGCAACCTTCGGGCGAAATCACGGAATAGGTCGAGTATTGCAGCATGATCGTGCGATCGCCCACACCGATCGCCAACGCGCCGCCGGAACCGCCTTCGCCGATCACCGTGCAGATGATGGGCACTTTCAATTCGGCCATTTCCAACAGATTGCGCGCAATGGCTTCACTCTGTCCGCGCTCCTCAGCACCGACACCCGGATAGGCGCCAGGTGTATCGATAAGCGTCAGCAGCGGAAGTTTGAAGCGCTCGGCCATCTTCATCAGGCGCAGCGCCTTGCGATAGCCCTCCGGACGCGGCATGCCGAAGTTGCGGCGTACCTTGCCCTTGGTATCGCGCGCTTTCTGATGGCCGATGATGACGACGGAGCGCCCGTTGATTCGCCCCAGCCCGCCCACGATGGCAGCGTCGTCGGCATAGGCGCGGTCGCCGGCCAGTTCGTGGAATTCCTCGCACATCACACCGATGTAATCGAGTGTGTAGGGGCGGGCGGGGTGGCGCGACAGCTGGGTCACCTGCCAGGGCGTGAGGGTGCGGAAGATGTCCGCCGTCTTCAGCTTGAGCTTCTCGCGCAGCCGGCCGACTTCCTCGTCGATGTTGAACGCTTGGCCGGAGCTGGCGTGCCGCAGCTCCTCGATCTTGGCCTCCAGCTCGGCAATCGGTTGTTCGAAATCGAGGAAATTCGGGTTCATCGGTCACTTACGTGGCACAGAGGCGGGGCAGTATACCCGGGGCGCGTGACGAGGCGGGAACGGGCGCGTATGGGAAGCGCAAAGCGGTTTCCACCGAGCACCCGGTTGGCGTGGGTGGCGTGGCAGGGACAGCTCAAGGCGCTTGGGGCAACCGTGATGGAAGATGTTGCCACGGTTTCGATGCCTGAAGCATGATCTGCGCGGGCGCCCGGAACGGCACCCATTTCTATGGATGTTCTTGGATATCGCTTAAGGAGCGTGGGATGAGCGGGCTCAGTTACGAGCAGATGGTAAAGCTGGTCACGGACAACAACAGGTCGAAGATCTTTTCCGACGAGTTCGTGATTTGTCTGGCATGGAAGGAAACGAATTTTGACCCGGAAGTCGTCAACGGGGGATCTACCGCAACGGGGCTCATGCAGCTTACGAAAGGGGCGGTAGACCTGGTCAACAAAAACAGTCCGGCAGGCATTCATTTCAATCACGATGAAATGACCGATGCGGCAAAAAATATCCAGTGCGGAACCTATTATCTGGATATCTGCAAGACCAGGCTCGCCGGCGTCGACAAGTCGTTTGGCACAGGTGCGGGCTATTCCAAATCCATTTGTGCCTGCGAAAAAGCGCTGAAAAGCGACAGCACGCACCCGATGGCCGCGTTGCAGATAAATCACAGGTGATACCGATGAGAATGATGCTTACGCTGATGCTGGCGCTGCTCATGCCAGTTTCGCTTTGTGCAGCCGATAGCTTGCCGACCTGGAACAAGGCGGCACTTTTATCCTGGGTAGGGAAATATCCTTCGGTCTACACGAATGGAAAAAAGGGTGGTTTTCTGTATCAGCCCTCTATCCAGGCCGCGCTGCACAGCCTGTTGTCGCCGGCGGACCGGAAAGCGCTTGCCAGTTACGAGGTGGAAGACAAAATCGAGCAGCAGGGTGATTTTCTCGTCATCCATCAATGCATGCCGCACAACTGTCCCGCGGCCTTTGCGATGGTGGTCATTGATCTGAACAAGCCAAGGCTGTGGGTCGGGTTTTTCGAGCGGCAGGACAATCGCGTCTCTACCCGCTGGTTCGGCAATGTCGATGACTATTCGATACTGCCGGCTGCCATCAAAAACCGGTTTACCGGTTATCTGCCCGAATCCATGTAGTTGCCAGGTTGGGGCGAAAGCCCCAACTTTTACGATGTATGAGCACGGTGATGTCGGGTTTGTACGCCAGCCTACGAATCCGACTTGACGATGCGCACGCCTGCGCCCAGCACGCCTGGCATACCGCGCACCGTGCGTAGCAACTCAGGGATGGCGTGTACCTTCCACTCCTGCCCGAACTCGAAATCGGCCTGCGCCACGGCGTTGTGGTAGCCACTGAGCAGCACGCTCGCATTGCCGCCGCGATGGCCGGCGAGGGCCTGGCGGAACTGGGTGATGAAATCGGGACCGATGCCGTTGACTTTCACCCGCAGCAGGCGCGCGTAGCGGCGGCAGGCGTCGGCCATGGACATGGCGTTGCGGGCGCGCACCTGGAAGCCGCCGCCGGAGAATTCATCGATGCGCAGGCCGCCTTCGACCACGATCAGCTCGTCGCGGGTCAGTAGCGGGGCGGCTTGCTGGTACAGCTCGCCGAAGAAGCTCACCTCGATGCTGCCGGTGCTGTCTTCCAGGCGCACGAAGGCGTCGCTGTCGCCGCGCTTGCGTACCGCGACCACCATGCCGGCGACGGTCCAGGGCGTGTCGGGGCCGCGCCGGAAGCGGTTGTCGTCGCCGTCGTTCTTGCGCGGGCGCGGTGGCTGGTAGCGGTCGGCGATCTCGCCGAGCGGGCAGGTGGCGAGCTGGGCCAGCTCCTCGCGCCAGGGATCAGTGGGATGGCCGGAAAGGTAATGCCCCAGCGTTTCGCGCTCGCCTTGCAGCTTCTGCTCCAGCGGCCATTCGGGCGCGGTGGGCAGGTCGACCTGCACTACCGGCGTGACGGCACCGACCATGGCGCCGAACATGTCGTTCTGGCCGGACTGGCGATCGCGCAGATGCTGTTCGGCCGCCTTGATCGCATCCGGCAGTTGCAGCATCAGGCTGGCGCGGGTGGACGCCAGGGCGTCCAGCGAGCCGGAGAGGATCAAGGCTTCCAGGACGCGGCGATTGAGCTTGCTGGGGTCGACGCGGCGGCAGAAGTCGGCCAGGTCCTTGTACGGGCCGCCTTTCCTGCGTTCTTCGGCAATCGCTTCGCAGGCGCCCTGGCCGACGCCCTTGATGGCACCCAGGCCGTACCGAATCACCTTGGATTCCACCGCCTCGAACATGAACTGCGAAGCGTTGACGTCAGGCGGCAGGATCTTCAAGCCGATCGCGCGCGATTCGTCGAGGAAGATCACCACCTTGTCGGTATTGTCCATGTCCGACGAGATGGTCGCGGCCATGAATTCGGCGGGGTAGTGCGCCTTCAGCCACGCGGTCTGGTACGACACCACGGCATAGGCGGCGGCATGCGACTTGTTGAAGCCGTAGCCGGCGAACTTCTCCATCAGGTCGAAGATGGCATCGGCCTTTCCCGCGCTGAGACCGTCCTTGGCGGCACCTTCGCGGAACTTGGCGCGCTCCTTGGCCATTTCCTCCACTTTCTTCTTGCCCATCGCGCGGCGCAGCAGGTCGGCGCCGCCGAGCGAGTAGCCGCCGACGATCTGCGCCATCTGCATCACCTGCTCCTGGTAGACCATGATGCCGTAGGTCTCTTTCAGGATGGGTTCGACGCGCGGATCGGGGTACTCCACTTCTTCGCGCCCGTGTTTGCGCGCAACGAAGCTGGGGATCAGATCCATCGGGCCGGGGCGATACAGCGCCACCAGGGCGATGATGTCTTCGAAGCGGTCAGGCTTCGCATCCTTGAGCATGCGTTGCATGCCGGAGGATTCGAGCTGGAACACAGCGACGGTCTGCGCTTTTTTCAGCAGCTCGTAAGGCGCCGGATCGTCCAGCGGCAACGCGGCAATATCCAGCGGCGCTTCGCCGGCTTGCGCGCGACGCACGTTGATCGCCTTCACCGCCCAATCGATGATGGTTAGCGTGCGCAGGCCGAGGAAGTCGAACTTCACCAGGCCGACGGCTTCCACGTCGTCCTTGTCGTATTGCGTCACTACGCCGCCGCCGCCCGGTTCGCAGTACAGCGGCGCGAATTCGGTCAGCGGCTTGGGCCCGATCACCACGCCGCCGGCGTGCTTGCCGGCATTGCGGGTGAGGCTTTCCAGCTTCAGCGCCAGATCGATCAACGTTTTGGCTTCTTCGTCCTGCTCGTAGAGTTCGCAGAATTCCTTGACCACGCGGTCGGGTTCTTTCTGCGCTTTTTCCGAGCGGCCGAGTGCGCACGACAAGGTGAGATCGAGCGGACGCGCCGGAATCAGCTTGGCGATCTTGTCGACCGCGTTGTAGCCCATGCCGAGCACCCGGCCCGAATCGCGCAATACCGCCTTGGCGGCCATCGAACCGTAGGTGATGATCTGGCTGACGTGATCGCGGCCGTACTTGCGCGCGACGTAGTCGATCACCTCGTCGCGGCGATCCATGCAGAAGTCGATGTCGAAGTCGGGCATCGACACGCGTTCGGGATTCAAGAAGCGCTCGAACAGCAGGTTGAATTGCAGTGGATCGAGATCGGTGATCTTCAACACCCAAGCCACCAGCGAGCCTGCACCCGAACCGCGGCCAGGACCGACCGGAATGCCGTTCTGCTTACCCCAGTTGATGAAGTCCGCCACGATCAGGAAGTAGCCGGGGAAGCCCATCTTGATGATCACGTCCAGCTCGCGTTCCAGGCGTGCTTCGTAGTCGGCGAGGGTGTAGCCGGCCGCCAACGGGGCGTGGGCGAGGCGTTCCTTCAAACCTTCGCGCGCAGTTTGGCGAATGTAGCTGTCGAGGTCGTGGCCTTCCGGTACCGGGAAATTCGGCAGGTAGTAGGTACCGAAGGAGAGTTCCAGATTGCAGCGCTTGGCCAGTTCGACCGTGTTTTCCAGCGCTTCGGGAATGTCCGCAAACAACTCGGCCATCTGCTCCGGCGTTTTCAGGTATTGCTGGTCGCTGTAATCGCGCGGGCGCTTGGGATCGGCAAGTACGCGGCCTTGGTGAATGCATACGCGTGCTTCGTGCGCTTCGAAATCGTCTTGCTTCAAAAAGCGCACGTCGTTGCTGGCGATCACCGGCAGGTCGACTGCGGCGGCCAAGGTGAGCGCGGCGTTGTTCCACGCTTCTTCGCCTTCGCGGCCGCAGCGGGTGAGTTCCAGGTACAGGCGGTCGGGAAACCATTGCAGCAGCGTCTGCAGGCGCGATGCGGCCGTATCCGTGCCCTGGTTGAGGGCAATGCGTGCCGCTTCGCTTTCGCGCCCAAGCAGCACGATCAACCCATCTGTCGCAGCCGGCGTGAGCCACGAGACGTCGACCAGTGCGCGGCCGCCTTGCTGGCCTTCGCGCCAGGCGCGCGAGACGAGGCGGGAAAGGTTGAGATAGCCGGCGCGGTTCTGGCACAGCACGGTCATGCGCCAGGGGCGCGGATCGTCCGGGGCACTGATCCACAGGTCGCAGCCCCCGATCGGCTTGATGCCGGCCGCGCTGCACGCCTTGTAGAACTTCACCAGGGCGAACATGTTGCACTCATCGGTGAGTGCGACAGCGGGCGCACCGGCCTGCACGCAAGCAGCCACCAACGCCTTGATGCGGATGGTCGAGTCGACCAGCGAATATTCGCTGTGCAGATGCAGATGAGCGAAACGGACGGACATGGCTCGCACGCGAAGCAATGTCTCAGCCTAGCGAGCCTGCCGGGTGCGGGCAAGCATTGACAAAGCAGGGAACGGGTAAAGGAGAGCGGGGAGCGCCAGGCTATCGCGCGATTCATACAATGGATCCCTGCTCCCCGCACTCAACTCACGCGCGCCGAACCGCTCGGTGCTGCGGGGTGGTCGATGGCGTGCGAAAGGCTATCGACATCCGCCATGCGGGAACTCCATCCCGCCCGGCGCATGATCGGCGGCGCTAGCGGTTCAAGAAAGCCAGCCAATTTTTGGTTGTGGCCTATATTTTTCCATGCTCAATGCACTCTGAAGCGTTCGTCCTCGATGGCAGGCTCGAAGTAATGCGACAAGCTTTCCACGCTTAGCGGCTGGCCGTTGTAGTCGAGATGCTGCAGACGCAGTTCGGTGAGCTTGGGCGGATTTTCGGCGCCGGGCCTCGGCGCGTGTTTCTCGGCAGTGGATTTCGACGCCGGGCGACGGCGGAACGAGAACATCATGACACCCTCCTCGAAAGTCCGGTGTCTGATTTCGAATGTTGCTGGCACCGGGCGGTGGCGCGTCCGTGCAACGCGGCCGCTACGCTGGCGTTCGTGTTGGGCGCAGCGGTGTTCCGAATCCATTCCACACCTGCTCAGATGCGCGCGCAATAGGTAAGGTTGCATAGAACGACAGCATGGCAGCAATCGAAAAAAACGTTCAGCCAGCCTAGAAAAGCTGCCCTTGGTCCAACAACAGCTTGACCGGCGCAAAACTGCGACGATGTTCGACGCAAGGCCCGAGCCGTTGCAGGGCGGCGAGATGCCCTGGCGTGGAATAACCCTTGTGCTCGGCGAAACCGTAGCCGGGGAATTGCGCATCCATGGTCACCATCAAGCGATCCCGGCTGACCTTGGCCAGAATCGATGCGGCGCTGATCGAGGGCTCCAGCGCGTCGCCGCCGATGATCGCGCGGGCGGGACAGGGCAACTGCTTGGGCAGCTGGTTGCCGTCAATGAGTGCTTCGGTGGCGGCTGGCGCCAGTGCGAGCAGCGCACGCGTCATGCCGATCATCGTGGCCTGGAAGATATTGATGCGATCGATTTCTTCGCGATCGACCACCACCACGCTGTAGGCCACCGCACGTTCCACGATCAGCGGAAAGAGCGCCTCGCGCTTGGCTTCGCTGAGTTTCTTGGAATCGTCCAGGCCCTTGATGCGGCGGCGCTTGTTGAGGATCACTGCCGCCACGACCACGGGGCCGGCCAACGGCCCGCGTCCGGCCTCGTCGACACCGGCGACCAGCACTTGCGGGACGATGGTTCCGCTCAAGGCTTCCACGGCGGATGCGGACAGGGGGCGAGCGGCTTGGACAAGTTCCATGGCGGGAAACCCAGGCTTCAGCGCTTTATCGTAGCGGGGCTTTCGATCAATTCAATGATCGCGGCCGCCGCATGGTCGCCGGCGTGGCCGGGCAAATGGCCGCGCAAGGCTTCATGCAATTGCTCGAAGGCGGCAACGATGGCGCCGCGCCGTTCGCTGTCGCGGAACAATTGCAGCGTGGCGTGCGTGAGCTTCTCGGCCGTGAAGTCGTCCTGCATCAGTTCCGGCGCCAGCAGCGCGTCCTTGCCCATGCCGCAGGCGCGGGCAAGGATATTGGGCAGCGCGTACACGTCGGTCTTGAGCATGTTGAACAGGCGCGCGATGCGATAGCTCAACGGCGACACGCGATAGCCCACTACCATCGGGCGCTTGGCGAGCATCGCTTCCAGCGTGGCGGTACCGGATGCCAGCAGCACGACGTCGGCGGCGAGCATCGCTTCGTGCGCATGACCGTCGATCAGGATGGGCGAGGCATCGTCGTGCGGTCGATGCGCAAGCATGGCCTTGAGCGTGGCGAGCGCACGCGGATTGGCGGCGGGAATCACCACGCGCAGGCCAGGCATGGCAGCAGCCACGCGTCGTGCGGTGTCCAAGAAGATGGCGCCCATCCGTTCCAATTCGGAATGGCGGCTGCCAGGCAGCAGTGCCAGCACGGGGGCATCGAGTGGAAGCTGCAAGGTGCGGCGTGCCGGTACGCGATCGGATACGAGCGGAAAGCGATCGGCCAGTGGATGCCCGACGAAACGTGCATCGATGCCATGGCGCGCGTAGATCGGCGGTTCCATCGGGAACAGGCACAACACGCGATGCACGCTATGGCCGATCTTGTCCGCCCGCTTTTCGCGCCAGGCCCAAATGGACGGGCTGACGTAGTGCACAGTGCGCAAGCCCGCTTGCTTCAGGCGGCGTTCGAGACCGAGATTGAAATCGGGCGCGTCAATGCCGACCACGATTACGGGCTTGGCGGCAAGCAGGCGCGCAGTCAATGTCTTGCGCAGTTTCAGCAGCCGCGGCAGATGGCTGATCACTTCGGCGAAACCGAACAGCGACAGTTCGCGGATGTCGTACCACGATTCGAAGCCGTGTTCCTGCATGCGGCGACCGCCGATGCCGACGAAGCGTGCGTCTGGATAGCGGCGCCGCAAGGCAATGATAAGGTCGGCACCGAGTTGATCGCCGGAGTCTTCGCCGGCAATCAGGGCGATGAGGGGTGTTTCAACGCCAGTGGCCATGACAATGCCTCAAGAGCGAAGGGCGGTGCCTGATTTGCTGATATGCGAGGCGCGTATCAACGGGCCAACCCGCGTTCACTACGGTCCAGGAAGGCCAGCATCGCGCGCACGTCTTCGCTTTCCGCGGCCTGGCTGGCGAGCTGTTCGCGTGCCTCGGCCAGCGACAGGCCGGAGGTATAGAGCGTGCGGTAGGCACGCTTGATCGCGGTGATGCGTTCCGGCTCGAAGCCGCGACGCTTGAGGCCGGTGGTGTTGAGCCCGCGCGGCCGGCCGGCCTGGTCGTTGGCCATCATCAGGAACGGCGGCACGTCGGCGCCCAGCAGGCAGCCCATGGCGATGAAGGCGTGTTCGCCGATCTTGCAGAACTGGTGCGCGCCGGAATAGCCGGCGAAAACGGTCCAGTCGCCCACTTCCACATGGCCGGCCAGCGCCGAATAGTTGGAGAAGATGGTGTGGTTGCCGATTTTGCAATCGTGCGCGACATGCACGTAGGCCAACAGCCAGTTGTCGTTGCCGATGCGCGTGACGCCGCCGCCTTCGCCGGTGCCACGATTGATGGTGACGAATTCGCGGATCAGGTTGCGATCGCCGATGACCAGCTCGGTGCGTTCGCCACCGTACTTCATGTCCTGCGGATCCCCGCCGAGCGAGGCGAATTGCGCGATACGATTGTCGCGGCCAATTTTGGTGGGACCCTGGATCACCACGTGCGGGCCGATCACCGTGTCATCGCCGATTTCCACTTCGGCGCCGATCACGGTGAAGGCGCCGATGCTTACATTCTTGCCGATGACGGCCGAGGGATCGATCTGCGCGGTGGGGTGAATCGCAGTGGTATGGGTCATTTCTCCGACCTCGCCGCGCACATCAGTTCGCAGCTGGCCACTTCGCGGCCGTCGACCAGGGTATGTGCCTCGAACAGGCCCATGCTGCGCAGCAGGCGCTTGAGCTTCACTTCCATGCGCAGCTGGTCGCCCGGCACCACCGGCGCGTTGAAACGGGCGTTGTCGACCTTGGCCAGATAGAACAGCGGGCTGGCCGCGCTACCTTTCAGGCGGGCGCTGATCTGGGTAAGCAGGCCGGCGGATTGCGCCATGGCTTCCACGATCAGCACGCCGGGCATCACGGGGTGGCCAGGGAAGTGGCCATTGAAAAACGGCTCGTTGATGGTGACGTTCTTCAGCGTCACCACGCTTTGCTCGGGCACGATCTCGATCACGCGATCCACCAGCAGGAACGGATAGCGGTGTGGCAGCAACTGCTGGATCTGCTCGACGCCTACCGGCAGCGTGATCGGGGCGGTACTTTCAGTCATCATTCTTATCCTTTTCCAGCGCCGACAATCGGCGCGCGTATTCGTCCAGGTGCTTGAAGCGCGCAGCATTGCGGCGCCACTGTCGGTTCTCCTGCAGCGGCACCCCGGAGGAATACTCGCCAGCCTCCCGAATCGAGTGAGTCACCAGGCTCTTGGCCGTTATGGTAACGCGGTCGGCCAATTCGAGATGGCCGAGCACGCCGGCATTGCCGCCGATCATGCAATAACGGCCGATTTTCGCACTGCCGGCCACGGCGGCGCAGCCGGCCATGGCGGTATGTGCGCCGATGTAGACGTTGTGGGCGACCTGGATCTGGTTGTCCAGGCGCACGTCTTCTTCCAGCACGGTGTCGTCCAGCGCACCGCGGTCGATGGTGGTGTTGGCACCGATTTCACAGTCGTCGCCGATGCGCACGCCGCCCAATTGCGGCAGCTTCACCCAGTGGTCGCGATCGAACGCCAGGCCAAAGCCGTCCGAGCCGATCACCGCGCCGGGATGCACCAGAACGCGCTTGCCCAGCGTCACGCGTGCCACCAGGGTGACGCGCGCGACCAGCCGCGATTGCGCGCCGACCGTGCACTCGGGCCCGACGATGCAATGCGGACCCAGCACGGCGCCGTCTTCCACCACGGCGCCGTCGTCAACGACACAGCATGGACCGATGCTCGCAGACATACTGACGCGCGCACCTGGCGCAACCACGGCCGTGGGATGCACGCCCGGCGCTGCAGCGGGAAGGCGTTCGAACAAGGCTGCGATATGGGCGTAGGCTACATAGGGATCGCGCGCGATCAGTGCCGAGGTGGGACAGCTCTGCGCGGCATCGCCATGAAGTACGACGACACCGGCGCGTGTCGTGGCCAGTTGCGCGGTGTACTTGCTGTTGGACAGAAAGCTGAGTTGGCTTGGGCCCGCGCCGGCAAGCGTGCCGACGCCATCGATGATGCGTGCACCATCACCAAGAAATTCGAGGCCGAAGCGCTCGGCAAGTTGGGCGACGCTGTAGTGGGTCGTGCTCATCCAAAGCTCCAGGGCAACCGGCGCATTGTAGAGGTTCACTCCTTGCCGCGCGCAGTCGGACGCCGCAGTCCGGGAGCCGAAGACGCAAGCGTATGGATACCGCTTGCGCACGATGTGTCAGGGCGCAAGCGCCTGCAGCTTGTCCTGGATGCGTTTGCTCCAGGTCTGCCGCGCACCGTCTTCCATGCTGGCGGCCACTGCCAGTGCTTTGCCGTAGGCGACGCGGGCCTGCTCCTTGTCGCCGGTGGCGGCCAGTGCATCGCCGAATGCTTCCTCGGGTTGCAGGTCGTCGGGCGCGATCGCCACCGCTTTTTGCGCTTCCGCCAGCGCGCCGGCCGGGTTCTTTTGATCCAGCAGTGCGGCCGATCGCTGTACATGGCCGAGTGCCGAAGCCAGCGGCAAGCGGAAGTCGCCCTGGTACACCAGCACGCCGCCCTGAATCACCGCCGCAGGTTCAAGCGCCTGGAACTGCCGGTAGGGATTGAGCACGCTCGAGCCCATTTCGAACCAGGTCCAGTCGCCTGCGCTGATCAGCACCGGTCCGTGAACCCGTTCCGGCACGTCGTAGGCCATCTTTTCCCATGCGGCATCGGGCGTGGGCAGCGGTTTGCACGGAATGCCGTAATCTGCCGGCCGCAGGAATGGATCGGCGAAATACGCGAACCAGCATTCCTTGATGTCACGCCGGCCGAGATATTCCCTGACGGCCAGCAATTGCTGAGCCCAGTCCGCGTTGGAATCGGTAAGCACCCTGTACGTTTGGCTTGGTCCGCCCCATAGCTCGTTCGAGAACGCCATGTAGTTGGGATAGGCGCGCAGCGACGATGCCACGTGCGCGTACAGCAGCACGGCCACCACCGCGGCCCACCGACGGCTCCAGCCGCCGTTGCGTTGCACCCAGGCCCAGCATCCACCAGCTGCCAGCACGATCAGGAAAACATAGACCGGCAAAATGTGCCGGGCGCCGATGTTCAGGCTGGAACCCATCGCCACGACGAAATAGATCAGTGCCGGCAGCAGCAGGAACAGTACGGCACGCCACCGGCGCAGCCTGCCGGCGGCGAGTGCCGCAAACGCAAGGATGAGCAGGCCGAGAAAGCCAAGCGTCGACTTGATCGCCAGCACTGCCGGGAAGTAATACGTCACGCCGTGCTCGAACACCTTGCCGAAGATGAAACTCGGCATGCCGTTGGCCATCGAGCGCACGTCCGTAAGGCCATACAGGTAGGACTCCGGCAGCACGTGCCATCGCGCCAGCAGGAGGATGCCTTTGGCCTCCAGCGGGCTCAGCGGTTTTACGTATTCGGCCAGCGTGGGAGCCAGGCGCAGCACTCCTGGGCGGGCTGCGTAGCGAAAGCCATAGAAGCTCCACAAGACGAGCAGGGCGATGGCACCGATCGCAACCAGTCCAATGCCCAGGCGCCATGCACGCTTGGGCAGGCTTGCTTGGGCGTCGCCCGTGTCGAATCGGCATGCGAGCTCGATCAGCGCCAGCGCTGCAAGCATGGGAATCAACAGAATGGCGGAATGCTTCGTTGCCAACGCAAGCCCAGCCGTGATGCCTGCCACCAGCAGTCGAGCCAAGGAAGGTTTCTTCCGATAGCGATAGAACGCGTAGATCGCGGCCAGGAAGAAGCACGAGACGCCGATGTCGGTCGTGACCAGTGCGCTGTGCGCGAGCATGTTCGGATCGAACGCCAGCAGCGCTAGCGCCAGCAGGCCGGCACCGGCGCCGAACATCTCCCATGCCGCAAAGAACACCAGCGCAGCCAGCAGCATGGCGACGATGCCGGCGGCGAGCCGCACGCGCAGCGTCAGCGATTCCACGCTGTAGGGCGGGTTGTGGAATAGCAGTTCGCGCCCGTCGAGATAGGCTTCCTCTTTGAAGAAGCGATGCTGATCGACCGGCGTTTTCAGCGGCAAGCCCAGCAGCGGGATCGTCGCCAGCGCCTTCATCAACGGCGGGTGCTCGGGATTGAAGCCGTAGTCGTGGGTTTTCCATCCCATGTAACCGGCAAAGATGTGATCGCCTTCATCCCAGCTGAGCGATTCCTGCTGCACGACGCTTACGATCTGGATGGCAAACACCAGCATCAGCAATGCGGCGAGGATGCCTATGAAGATGTGCCGCTTCCTGGCGTGCTCGATCGTCCCAGTCCAGCGCGATCGGGTAGTTTGCATCGTTTCGTTTCCCCAGTGGAACACGGGAGGATTGAACGGAAGCCATGCGTTTTGCAATGGGTGGAGCGCTCGCAGCTGTGGCCGATCTGCAGAAACGCCGAGGGCCGCGTGCCGAAGCGGCACGCGGCCCTCGCATGGCGGCAACTAGAACTGGCTGCCGAAGGTGAACTGGATGCGTTCTTCGTACTGGCTGTCGCCCGGTTGCGAGCGGATCGGCGTGCCCAGGCTGATGATCAACGGGCCGATCGGAGCCTGCCAGTGCAGCGAGATACCGGCCGATGCGTCCAGCGTCTTCGCGCTGAAGCTCTGGACATTCTGATAGGCCTGGCCGACGTCCATGAACAACGACACGCGTGCGGTATTGATGTCCTTGAGGAACGGCAGCGGCAGGTAGATCTCGGCCGTGCCCAGCACCTTGAACGCACCGCCGATCGGTTGCGCGTAGGTATACGGACTGTTGTTGCAGTAACCCGTTTTGGGATCTGGCGTAATCGGACTGCCATTCGATGCCGCGCCCGCGCAGGCGCGCGGACCTAGCGTATTGTCCTGGAAGCCGCGCAGGTCGGTCACGCCACCGGCGTAGAAGTTCATCCAGAACGGGAAGGTGACCTTGTCGCCAGCCTTGTAGCCGACACCGGTGGCGGCATCGTAGTCGGCCGTGGTGTTCTGGAATTTCTGCGTGCCATAGGTATCGCCGTAGGCCACCTTGCCATCCAGGTACAGCACGAAACCCTTCCACAACGGCCAGTAGTGGTTGGCTTCGCCGTTGAAGGTCCAGTACTGCACGGTGGAGCCTGGCAGCGCCACGTTCACGCCCGCGGTGAGCTGGCCGCCGTGGGTGGGTGCCCAGTAGGAGTTGCGCGTGTCATGGATCCAGCTCAGCGAGCCGGTCCAGGTGTGGATGGTCTCGTGGCCCAGCGCGTTGATGTAGTCGATCAGCACCTGCGGCGTGTAACCGTAATAGGTGTTGATCTTGGTGCTGCCGATGCCGAGGCTGCCGCTCAGGCGATCGAAGTCGGTGATCGGAATGCCGATCGTGGTGGAGAACGATTTGGTGCTGTTCGAGTAGCTCGCGTACTGGCTGCCCAGGCTGCTGTAGTCGGCCTTCGAGAAGGTAGCGTTGTAGCCGATGCCGATACCGTTCTCGGTCAGATACGGGTTGTAGTAACTCGCATTGATCGAGGTGAGGTAATCGCTGCGCTGCGCGCCGACGCTGAAGCGGTCGCCGGTGCCGAGGAAGTTGTTCTGCGACACCGAGGAGGACAGGATGATGCCCGAGTACTGCGAGTAGCCCACGCCGAAGGTCAGGCTGCCGGCGGACTGTTCTTCCACCTTCACCGTCAGGTCGACTTCGTCGTCGCTGCCGGGCACCGTCTGCTTGTCGATGGTGACCGTCTTGAAGTAGCCCAGCTGTTGCAGGCGGATCTTCGAACGGTCGATCGCCGCCTGCGAGTACCACGCGCCTTCGAGCTGGCGCATTTCACGGCGCAGCACGTCGTCTTCCGTGCGGGTATTGCCCTGGAAGATCACGCGGCGCACGTACACGCGCGGACCTGGCTGGATGTACCAGGTCACGTCGACGGTCTTCTTGTCTTTGTCGAGCTTGGGCACCGAGTTGACCTTGGCGAAGGCGTAGCCGATGTTGGCCAGCAGTGCCTTGATCGAATCGGAGGTGGCTTCGATGGCGCGGCGATTGAACAGGTCGCCATCCTTCACGAACACCAGCTTGCGCAGCGTGTCTTCCGGCAGGATCAGCTGGCCGAGCAGGTGCGTGGCGGAGATGTGGTAGATGTCGCCCTGAACCACGTCGGCGGCGATATACATCGCACGCTTGTCCGGCGCGATGGTGACCTGGGTGGAGTCGATGCCGAAGTCGGCGTAGCCGCGATCCATGTAGTAGGACTGCAGCTTCTTCAGGTCGCCGGAAAGCTTGTCCTGCGAGTACTGGTCGTTCTTGGAGTACCAGGAGAGCAGGTTGGTGGTGCCGGTTTCGAAGTTGTCTTCGATTTCCTTGTCGGTGAACGCCGTATTGCCGACGATGTTCACTTCCTTGACCTTGGCAACCTTGCCTTCGCGGATCTCGATGTCGATGGATACACGGTTGCGGTCAAGCGTGGTGACGTGCGGGATCACCGAGACGTTGTACTTGCCGCGGTTGTAGTACTGGCGGATCAGTTCCTGCTGCACGCGGTCCAGCGCCAGGCGGTCGAAGGTTTCGCCTTCGGACAGGCCGATTTCCTTCAAGCCCTTCTTCAGGTCATCGGTCTTGATGTCGCTGTTGCCGCGGATCGACAGCTTGGCGATCGATGGACGCTCGGTCACCTTGATCACCAGGATGTTGCCGTCGCGATCCAGTTCCACATCGCTGAAGAACTTGGTGTTGTACAGCGCGCGAATGGCCTGCTGGGCTTCTTCGGTGGTGAGCCGGTCGCCCTTGTTGATCTGCAGGTAGTTGAACACGGTACCCGCGGAAATGCGGTTCAGGCCCTCGATGCGGATGTCGGAAACGACAAAGGGGTCCAGCGCGAATGCGCTGGTGGACAGGGAGGCAAGCAGGATCAGGGCGGCGATACGCTTCATCGTCGATTCCGTTGTGTTATTCGGACGGGGCGGCCATGCGGCCGCCCCGCTGCATTTTTTCCAAGGCCGGCAATCATCCCGGCCTCATGTTGTTCCCCACTTGCGCTGGCATGGCCGGCAAAGACATACCGGTTGCCGCGCAGGACGCGAGGTTTGCCACGCATAGGATAGCCGCGGCCAGCACTCAACCATGAGGTTGCAGGCGGCGCGCATCCGTCTCACGAGGGCAGGATGATGCGATGGATGTCGTTGTAGAACGCCAACCCCATCAGCGTGAACAGCAAGGCGATGCCCACGTACTGGCCCGCGATCATGGTCCGCTCGCTGACCGGGCTGCCTTTGGCCAGCTCGATAAGGTAATACAGCAGATGGCCGCCATCCAAGACCGGGATGGGCAGCAGATTGATGATGGCCAGGCTCAGCGACACCAGGCCGAGGAATTCGAGGAACCGATCCAGGCCCATTTGCGCTGCCGCGTTGGCGACCTGCGCAATGCCGATGACGCCGGAAATGTTCTTCGTCGACGCCTCGCCGGTGAGCATCTTGCCGACCATGCTGAAGGTGTCGGTGGTGCGCTGCCAGGTGAGGCTCAGCGATTCAACCATCGCCTTGGCCGGCCCGTAATGCTGGATGGCGACTTCAGCAGCCGGGCTGGTGATGCCGATGATCCACTGCGCAGGCTGGCCTTTTTCGGATTTCATTTGCGCCGTGACGATGAAGTTCAGCGGCTTCCCGTGACGCTCTACGTCGATCGAGAGCCGCGGCGATTTCGCGGCCGCAGCCTTTACCAGCGTGCCGATGTCATTGAAATCGTTCTTCACCGCGGTGCCGTTGATGCGCAGGATGCGATCACCGCCCTGCAAGCCGGCCAGTGCGGCAGGGTCGCCGGGTTCGACGGTGGCGGCGACCGGTGGCGGCGGTGCCAGTTCCAGACCCAGCTTGTCCAGATATTGCCCCACGTCTTCGCCGGCCGGCAGGCGGTTGAGCGGTAGCACCAGCGAGCGCTGCGTGCCATCCGTACCGCGCACGGTGACGGCCAGTGGCGTGCGGCCGAGCAGCGCGTTGGCGATGACGTCGTACGAACCGCTCCAGGTGGCGACCGGTTCACCGCCAACGGCGAGCAGGCGGTCGCCTTCATGGATGCCTGCTTCGGCGGCCAGGCTTTGCGGCGCCGCGGTGACGATCGGCGCGTAGTCCGTACGGCCCATGACGAACATCAACCAGAACGCGGCGATGGTGAAAATGACATTGAAGCCCGGGCCGGCGGCGACGATGGCGATGCGTTTCCAGATCGGCTGCGCAGTGAACTCCTGATGGCGTTCGGCGGGATCGACCTCACCCTCGCGCGCATCGAGCATCTTGACGTAGCCACCGAGCGGAATCGCGGCGATCTGGTATTCGGTGCCGTCCCGGCCAATGCGCTTCCATACGGCGCGGCCGAAGCCGACCGAGAAGCGCAGCACTTTCACACCACAGCGGCGGGCGACCCAGTAGTGTCCGAATTCGTGAAAGGTCACCAGCACGCCTAGCGTGACCAGCAACCAGAACACCGAGCCGAAAAAGGGATTCATCAAAGCGGGTACGTCTTCTTGGGAATTCAAAGCTTATCAGCAAGCGTTGCGAAGTACCCGCCGGGCGACTGGAAAAGCTGCGCGGTGGCGTACGCTCGGGATTGGGATATCGACCGCGATGGGCAGCGGCAGTTCCGTTCTTTCCTCCTCCTCCTCCGCTTGCTGGAGAGGAGACTCGGGTATGTGTGCCTCAAAGCCCCAGCAAGAGCTTTCCCAGCGCAAACACCGGCAACGCGGCGAACACACTGTCCAGGCGGTCCAGCAGGCCACCGTGTCCGGGAAAAAGAGCACCGGAGTCTTTGACGTTTGCGTGGCGTTTCATCAGGCTTTCCAGCAGGTCGCCGATGATCGAGGCGGCAACCGTCACGATGCTGACCACGATCAGGCCGAGCAGGCGCAGGTCATGCACGCCCAACAGCCATCCGGCTGCAGCGGCTACCAGCGAGCTGGAGGCGAATGCCCCGTATACCCCCACCCAGGTCTTGCCGGGACTGATCTGCGGCGCCAGCTTGCGCTTGCCCTTGCCAAACCAGCTGCCGGCGAAATAGGCGCCGGTGTCGGCTGCCCAGACCAGCAGCATGGCCAGGAACGTCCATGCATGGCCGTGCGACGGACTACCGTGAATGTCCAGCGCGGCTACCCAGGCCGGGAATACCACGAAAGCGCCGGCCAACAGTTTGAGGTTGCGGTTTTCAGGCGTCGGCGCCGCCGCGAAGGCGAAATGGCGTAGCCATACGCATACCAGCAGCCACCACGCGACGCCGGCCATGATCAGTACGGGCCATAGCCATGGCGTGCTCCGCAACAACCACAGTGCCACGAAGGCCAGTAGGGCGAAGCCGAGCAGCGCGCCGCGCGTCACGCGGCTTGTCATGCCGGCCAGCCGCGACCACTCCCAGGCAGCGGCCAAAAAGGCGATGGCCAGGAGGCAGGCAAATACGCTGGTCGGCAGCAGCAGGACCAGCAGGATCGCCAGTGGCGCAAGGAGCAGGGCGGTAATGACACGCTGTCGCAGCATGGGGCTTCCTAGCAGCTCGCGGCGACAGCTGCCGCGGGGGAAAGTGGGCGGCGGGAGGTACGGCTGCTGGCCAGATTTACACGTCGTCGCAAGTCGGCACGCATGCCTCGATTACTCCTCGCCCCTAGAGCAGAAAGTTTCAGGCCAGAGCGCCGGGCCACCGCAAGCCGGCTCAACGTACCGCTGCCTGTGCAACTTGTTCGCCGGTGCGGCCGAAGCGCCGTTCGCGGCGGGCAAAGTCGTTGATGGCAAGCTGCAGCGAGGCCTGGTTGAAGTCCGGCCACAGCGTTTCAGTGAAATACAGCTCAGCATAGGCTAGCTGCCACAGCAGGAAATTGCTGATCCGGTGATCGCCGCCGGTCCGGATGAACAAGTCCAGCGGTGGCACTTCGGACAGGCTGGTCCAATGGTCGAACGACGCTTCGTCGATGTCGTCCACCGAGAGTTCGCCTTGCGCCACTGCCATGGCCGCTTTGCGTGCCGCCTGCACGACGTCCCAGCGGCCGCCGTAGTTCACGGCGATGTTCAAATGCAGCTTGATGTTGCCCGAGGTGCGATGCATCGCATCGATCATGCGCTTTTCCAGCGTCTTGTCGAAGGCGGACAAATCCCCGATGAAGCGCAGGCGTACACCGTTTTCGTCCAGCTCGTCCACTTCCTTGTCCAGTGCGCGCATGAAGAGGTCCAGCAGCGCGCTGACTTCATCCGGCGGCCGCTGCCAGTTCTCGCTGGAGAAGGCGAACAGCGTCAGCGCCTCCACGCCGTGGCGAATGCAGCCTTCCACGACCTCGCGCACGGCTTTGCGACCAGCGTTGTGGCCAAAGCTGCGAGGACGATGGCGGGCTTTCGCCCAGCGCCCATTGCCATCCATCACGATGCCGATATGGCGCGGTATGTGTTTGAACGTGGTCGTGGTCATGGATGGAGAGTAACGGTGGCGGCTACGCTGCTGCGTCCGGGAGCTTGCCGAAGTCGCATTCGCCAGCGAAAGGCCACATATCGGCCCCGTTCTGCCCCCGCTGCCGGGGGAATGATGGCGGAAGCCGGTTCACGCGTTCCGTTGGCCCGGAGCCCACATGGGGACGGTGGCAGTGCAAGATGGACCCCTCACCCTTCTTTGCTCCTCCGTCAATCGGCCTGGACGCGCATGCCGGTCGTAGCGACTCGGCATGCTGCGATGGCCTTACATGGACATCAACTCTTCTTCTTTTGCCTTGGCCAACTTGTCCACTTCCTTGACGAATTGGTCGGTGAGCTTCTGGATCTCTTCGTCCGCCTTGCGCTCTTCGTCCTCGGTGATCTTTTTGTCCTTGAGCAGATCCTTGACCTGCTGCAAGGCGTCGCGGCGGACGTTGCGGATGGCGACCTTCGCATTCTCGCCTTCATGCGACACGTGCTTGGCCAGTTCGCGGCGGCGCTCCTCGGTGAGCGGCGGCATATTGAGGCGAATCACCGTGCCGGCGGTGGTGGGCGTGATGCCAAGATCGGAAGCCAGCAGGGCTTTCTCGACCGGACCGACCATGCTCTTCTCGAACGGCGTGATGACGATCGAGCGACCATCGGCCAGGGCCACCGTCGCCACTTGATTGAGCGGCATGTCCGAGCCGTAGTAGGGAACCTTGATGCCGTCAACCAGCGTCGTGCTTGCGCGGCCGGTGCGCAGGCGGGACAAGTCGTGCTTGAGGGCATCGATGCTCTTGCCCATGCGGGTCTGGGCATCGCGTTTGATGTCGTTGAGCATGTGAAATCACCCGATGGCGTGCAAGCCGGCAAGTATAACAGTAACTTCCCGCCCCCTCCCTTGGAGAGCGCGGAGAACAAGGTGGGTAGTCAGCTTGCGTCGACCAGGGTGCCGATCGGCTCTCCATGCATGATGCGCATCAGGTTGCCCGGCACGGTCATGTCATAGATGCGCAGTGGCATGCGATGGTCACGGCACAGTGCGATCGCGGCGGTATCCATCACGGCCAGCTTGCGTTCGATCACCTGGTCGTAAGTGAGTTGCTCGAACCGCTTGGCGTCGCTGTGCTTGGCCGGGTCGGCGGTGTATACGCCGTCGACCTTGGTGGCCTTGAGCAGCAGATCGGCCCCGACCTCGATCGCGCGCAGTGCAGCGGCCGAGTCGGTAGTGAAGAAGGGGTTGCCGGTGCCTGCGGCGAACAGCGCGATGCGGCCCTTTTCAATGTGGCGAATGGCGCGGCGGCGAATGAAATCCTCGGCAACGTCATGGATCTGGATGGCGCTCATCACGCGGGCAAAGCCGCCGCGTTTCTCGATCGCATCCTGCATGGCCAGCGCGTTCATTACCGTGGCCAGCATGCCCATGTGATCGCCAGTGACGCGGTCCATGCCAGCTGCTGCCAAGCCTGCTCCGCGGAAGATATTGCCGCCGCCGATCACCACGCCGACCTGCATGCCGATCTTCTGCACTTCGATAATTTCATCGGCCAGGCGGCCGATCACCTTGGGATCGATGCCGTAGTCGGCTTCACCCATCAGTGCTTCGCCGGAGAGTTTGAGCAGGATGCGTCGGTACTTTGGCTGGTCGCTCATGGGGGCTCCGGTTGTGGGGTGAAAGCCGGAAGCGCTGCGTAAGGACGGTTCCGGATCATCGTCAGGCATTGCGTACAAATGCCTCAAGCAAAACGACGGCATTGTAGCGGAGGTCGTCGCAGCCGTCAGCGCGTGCTTTTATGCTTGATGCGTTTCACATTGCACTCACAGCCGGAGCTCGCCATGCACCACACCATCGCTGCCGTCGCACTGCTGGTGCGTGACTACGACGAGGCCATCGCGTTCTATACCGGTTGCCTGGATTTCGAGCTGGTCGAAGACACGCCGCTGGGCGGTGGCAAGCGCTGGGTGCTGGTGGCGCCGCCTGGTTCGCGCGAAACGCGTCTGCTGCTGGCGCAGGCGAGCACGGCCGGACAGGATGCCTACGTTGGGGAGCAGGGTGGTGGTCGCGTGTTTCTTTTCCTGCACGTTGACGATTTCCGTGCCCGCTACGAAGCAATGCGTGCGCGCGGCGTGCGTTTTTTGGAGCCGCCACGCGAAGAGCCATATGGCATCGTGGCGGTGTTCGAAGATCTGTACGGCAACAAGTGGGACCTGTTGCAGCCGAGGGTGAAGCCGGAACCTGCCGTGCTTCATGGCGTTCCTTAGGCTGGCGAAATACGCGGGTTACGCTGTGCTGACCAGCCAGCAAAAAATAAAAGGCCGCGGTTTCCCGCGGCCTTTCATGTAAGCGAAGCGTAGCGATTTATTACGCCAGGCCTGCCTGCTTCATCACTTCAGCGGCGAAATCCTCTTCCACCTTCTCGATGCCTTCGCCGACCGCCAAGCGCACCACCGAGACTACGTCGGCGCCTTCCTTCTTCAGCGCGTCGCCGACGGTGACGTTGGTGTCCAGCACGTAGGCCTGGCCCAGCAGGGTGACTTCGGAAATGATCTTGGCGACCTTGCCGCTGACGATCTTTTCCAGGATGTCGGCCGGCTTGTTTTTCTCCTTGTCGGACATCTGGCTCAGCGCGATGTCCTTTTCCTTCGCCAGGAAATCGGCCGGCACGTCTTCCGCGCGCACGAACTGCGGATTCATCGCGGCCACGTGCATGGCGATGCCCTTGGCCAGCTCGTCGGAGCCGCCCTTCAGGGCCACCAGTACGCCGATGCGGCCACCGTGCAGGTAGCTAGCGATCACGTCGTCGTTGGCCACCTGCGCCATGCGGCGAACCTGGATGTTCTCGCCGATGGTGGCGACCAGGGCCTTGGAAGCTTCCTCGACCGTGCCGCCGCCCGGATAGGCGGCTGCCTTCAGGGCGTCGACGTCTTTGGCGCCGGACTTCAGCGCGATCCCGGCGACGTTGTCGCTGAAGGTCACGAAGTCGGGGTTCTTGGTGACGAAGTCGGTTTCGCAGTTCACTTCGACCAGCACGGCATGGCCGTTGGCTTGGGCGGCGACGATGCGGCCTTCGGCGGCCACGCGGCCGGCCTTCTTGTCGGCCTTGGCGAGGCCCGACTTGCGCAGCCATTCCATGGCGACTTCGATGTCGCCATTGTTTTCGACCAGCGCCTTTTTGCATTCCATCATGCCGGCACCGGAACGCTCACGGAGTTCCTTGACCAGTTGGGCGGAAATATTGCTCATGGGATCCCTCGGAAACTTGGGATGCCGGACGCAGGTGCGCCCGGCATGTTTTAAGACTTAGTCGGCGTCGGCAGTATCGGCCTGCGCGCGGCCACCACGGCCACCGCGGTCGTTACGACCACCACGGCCGCCGTCGCGGTCGCCGCGGCCCGAGCCCTTCTTGGCCGGTGCGTTGCGGCGCGGCGGAGCGGCACGGCGCTCGTCCTCTTCCTTCGCGACCGGGTTGCCTGCCTCGTCCAGCTCGACGAATTCGTTGGCGTCGCCCTGGGCAGCGGCCGGCGCAGCAGCCTTGCCTTCCAGGATCGAATCGGCAGCAGCGCGGGCGTACAGTTGGATGGCGCGGATGGCGTCGTCGTTGCCTGGGATCGGGTAATCCACCAGCTCCGGGTTGTAGTTGGTGTCGACCACGGCGATGACCGGGATGCCGAGCTTCTTGGCTTCCTGTACGGCGATGTTTTCATGGCCGATGTCGACCACGAACAGCGCGTCGGGCAGGCGGTTCATGTTCTTGATGCCGCCGAGCGAGTTTTCCAGCTTGGCGCGCTCGCGGCGCAGGGCCAGCACTTCGTGCTTGACCAGCTTCTCGAAGCTGCCGTCGGTTTCGGCGGCCTCGAGTTCCTTCAGGCGGCCCACGGACTGCTTGACGGTGCGGAAGTTGGTGAGCATGCCGCCGAGCCAGCGGGCGGTGACGAAGGGCATGCCGGCGCGGGCGGCTTCTTCGGCCAGGGCTTCGCGGGCGGAACGCTTGGTGCCCACGAACAGCACGGTACCGCGCTTCTGCGCCAGACCCGACAGGAAGTTCATCGCGTCGGTGAACAGCGGCAGGGTCTTTTCGAGATTGATGATGTGGATCTTGCCGCGGGCGCCAAAGATGTACGGGGCCATCTTCGGGTTCCAGTAGCGGGTCTGGTGACCGAAATGCACGCCAGCTTCCAGCATCTGG